>JBJTWF010000176.1:0-8515 GCA_046081565.1 Flavobacteriales bacterium
CCTTGAGGTAATCTAGCAAGGAGGATGAACGCTGGGTTGAAATCAATGGGGGAAACCCTTCTGTTACCCATTGCGTAACTAAGAGATGGGTTGGTTGAATCAAACGCAATAACGCTTCTCGCTCCGTATCGTCATTACCCCCCACTTCAATTAAAGCTACATGGGCTTCCTCATGTAATTCAAGTAAAGACAAGGGAACCCCTATCGTTGAATTATAACTTTTAGGGCTTCGGACCACGGTTAGGTTAGGTTTAATTAATTCATAAATCCACTCTTTTGTCGTGGTTTTTCCAATTCTTCCCATGATCGCGACGATGGGCAACTGGAAGCTTGACCGGTGATGAAGCGCTAACCTTTGCAACGCTTTTAGCGGGTCTTTCACCTCAATATAAAGCGAATCTTCTTCAGGGTTTTCAGGCAACTCATTGGCTACAAAAACACGAATTTTTTTGTCGTACGCATCCGAAAGGAACGTTTTTCCAGAGCGTGTAGGGCCCTCCAAGGCAAAAAAACAACCCTTCAATTCACCCATTAATCTACGGGTGTCGGTAGCTACGAAATGAACATCTTGTTCCACGTTTCCACACCACCGTTCTGGGGAAAGGATGGAAATCAGCGCGTTAGACGTGTAGGCTAGCTTCAAAACTAGGAGGCATTAAAACACGACCTGCACAAGGGTTTATATCGCTCTACCGCGCCCACCAACACTTGACCTGTTTCTTCAGAAAACCGATGAGAGAACTGGGCTAAATTTCCACACGACAAGCAGATTGCATGCACTTTTGTTACATACTCAGCAATGGCTAACAAGGCCGGCATAGGGCCAAAAGGATTTCCTAAATAATCCATATCAAGCCCTGCACAAATTACACGAACCCCGCGGTTGGCAAGCTGAGAACACACCGAAACAATGCCGTCATCAAAAAACTGAGCCTCATCAATGGCAACTACTTGCTCATTAGTTACTATGGTTAAAATTGTTTCTGCATTGGATACCAATACTGCTTTTTCTGCTGAACCTTGATGACTCACGACATCTTCCTCGCTGTAACGCTTGTCAATTTCTGGTTTGAACAATATCATTTTTTGGTTGGCAAACTGGGTGCGTTTCACCCGACGAATTAACTCCTCTGTTTTCCCAGAAAACATTGATCCACAAATGACCTCTATCCAGCCATTAACTTTATTTTCAGAAGGGAATTGTTCAAGAAACATGGTGTTGGTGTTTTTAACAAATTTAATTGAATTAAATCACAAAGGAATCGATTTCGCATACCCAAACCTTATTAAATTTGTCCACATTATCCCTATAACTGTTAATAATATGCGCTCCAAAATAAAAGAACTGCAATCTGAGATTACAAAAATTGAAAAAGGTGATGGGGATATTTCTGCCTGTAACCAAGCCATTTACCTTACCAATCATATTTTAGAAAAACTTTACATCATTCGTTACAAAGCCTACATTGAAGCTCGGAAGCCCTCAGAAACAGAACCGGTGGCCTTTGACATTTTATCCCCCGAAACTTCTGTTCAAGGAAATATTCCAACAGAACCATTTGCAGAGCCTAGCATATCTGACCCTGGTTTTAACGAGCCTCCTCATGCGCAATTAGATGAGGAAGAAAGGATTCCCGAACCGCTTCAAGAAAGCGAAGAGGGTGTTGTGATCGAACCCGAGAAAAACGAACCCGTAGAATCACCCGTCGCTGAGGACATCGAGGGAGGGGGCCCTGATCATAGTGGTTTATTAGAACTCATTGCGCAATCCAGAGGAAAGCATGAAAAAATTGATTCCTTTAATGGTCATTATTCTTTGCGAGAAAAAATTGACTACATCAATGAACTTTTTGGTGGGTCCAGTGAAGCGTTCACCAACGCAGTAAGACTTATTGATCATCACAGTAACGTTGCTTCAATGTTGCCCCATTTAGGCACGTATTATGCTGAATATCAATGGGAAAAAGCAAAAAAAGAAGTTTTATTGGGGTTTCTAGAAAAGCTCGTCGCTTGCTATGAAGACCATTAAACTGTTCGTTTGCTTGGCTTACACGGGAATATTTACCTTTTCCCAAAAAAACTACGACCTAGCTCCCCTAGACTACCCTAAATATGTGGTAGAACGCCTTTGTTCGCCCGCCATGGAGGGAAGAGGTTATGTGGCTTCAGGATGCCAGAAAGCGGCACACTTCATCCAGAATGAATTCCAAGCCCTTGGATTGTTGCCTTACCATGGAAAAACGGCGCAATCGTTTAACCTCTCCGTCAATACCTTTCCAAGGCGCTGTAAAGTACGTATGGACGGTAAACCCCAAAAACCCGGGATCGATTTTTTAGTTAACCCAAGTTCCAGTGCTTTTTCAGGAACCTTAAAAGTGCTTTCGTTAAATGCATCAGAAATATTACAATATCCTTTTGGAAAAAACCTTCACCCTGGCTACATCATTTCATTTATTCCGACCAAAGGAATGTCGGTCGACACCTTGAAATTAGTTAAATTGAAACTTGAAAAGTTAGCCCGTATTGAAATTCCAGTGATAGAATTCACGAACGAGAAATTAACGTGGAGTGTTTCATCGGAAACCTTTAAATACCCATACATTCAAAGTGTAGTGACACTGAATGCGTTGCCCAAAGCAATTACCCTTAAAATTGACACTGAATATAAGGAAAACGTTGAGGTAGAAAACCTATTGGGTTACCTTCCGTCTAAAACCCCCAGCGATAGCCTAATCATCCTTTGTGCGCATTATGACCATTTAGGGCGTATGGGAAAGAGAACGTATTTTCCTGGTGGTAACGACAATGCCAGCGGTGTAGCCATGATGCTACAATTAACGCGCAAACTTAAAAAAGAACCCTTGAATAACCATAATGTTCTTTTCATCGCCTTTGCAGGAGAAGAAATTGGGTTGGTGGGCTCACACCTTTTTTTAAACTCAGGAGCATTGGATCGCTCAAAGGTTTCCATGGTGCTCAATCTAGACATTATGGGAAGTGGGGAGGAAGGAATCACGGTCGTCAACGGCAGCGTTTTCCCTGCTTTCTTTGAGCGAATCGTAAATATAAACCAAACCTACGGTTTGTTGCCTGCGGTTAAGCCGCGAGGAAAGGCTGCAAATTCAGACCATTATGCATTCTCACAAGCAGGAATTCCTGCCTTATTTATCTATACCATGGGAGTCAATAAAAACTATCATGATATTTACGACACCTTTAATGCACTTAGTTTCTCTGCCTTTACTTCGATCGAAACGTTACTGATCTCCTTCCTCAAAACGTTTTAAATAACGGGTCTGTTGAAATATTTGAAGGGTAAGCATCCCCAAAAAAAGGACCGTAAGGTGTAACATAGCATATAGATTATTACCCCAAAAGAGTGAGTAAAACGTGCAGCCAAGTACCGTTATCACTTGAGTCACGGTTAGGCTTAAAAAAGGAACTATAATGTTCACATCCCCTTTTCGATACGTTCGAAAAAAAAACAAGATGTAAAGCCCGTGAAGGAAAAATGCCAGTATTAGTAAAAAAAGTATATCTCGATTTGAACTTTTAAATAAAAACATTACCAAGGCATAGAGAATAATTATAACTGGGGTTGGAAAAATAAATTTTTGCATGATCTTATTTCATTCTCAACAAACTTCGGATAGTATATATCATGCCGAAAACAATTCCCAATACCAACCCAATGATTACCCCATAACCCATGGTTAATTTCGTCTTATGATCCAACCAATAGCCGATACATCCAAAAAAAACCATAAATCCGAGCAATTGAAAACCAAGGGTGATGTAGGATAGGAAACGAGAAGGTTCACGGTTGGAATCGTTCGCGTCAATCATCTAACGTTACATCTGCTGAAAAAGGGGTATGGGTTGTAGGACTTTTCATGACACAGGAGCCTTCAAAAATAGCCCCTTCTTGAATGATCAATTTCATGGATTGAATGTCTCCCTTAATCCTTGCCGTTTCGTTCAATGCAAGAAGGTTTTCAACGGTAATATCACCCTCCACCGAACCGTGAATTTCTGCGTCAACGCAAACAAGGTTCCCGGTAAGCTTACCTGCACTTCCGAGCGTTACTTTACCAGAACAAGACAAACTCCCCACCATTTCTCCGTCTAAAATGAAGTTGGAATCTGAAACCACGTCTCCCGTGAGTTCTGTTCCCGCAACAATCTTATTAGAATCATTACTTTCCTCATACTGGGAGGTGCTATTAAAAAAATCTTTTCGTTTTAACATGGTTCTAATAGTTAAGGTCGTAAAAGTCCTTGTAACTTTCAAAGTTATCAGTTTCAATCAACTTTTTCAAATTTTCCTGCGTTATTATGAGAATTTTGTTGTCATTGAAAACCTCTGATTCATAAAAACTTGACTTAACTTGTTGAAGAAAATCCGAGGCCATCCCTCTGGTTTTAAACTCAGAAACAAGAACTAAATTCTTCCCTTTTAGGGTTAGCGCTGCCGTTACTTTCAGTTTGTTTTTACCTGCCAAAGCTGCCACATTGGAAACTTCATATTTCAAATCATCGAGTTCCTCTCCTTCATCAAGGGCAACCATAACCAATTGCGGAATGGAATCATTAAAAATATAAATGCCATTGGTTTTAGGAACATAGGGTTCAAAGGTTGAATAACCTTTTTGCAAAAGGTCTAACCATTCCTTTGCTCTTGCAGCTTGTGGCGTACCCGGTTTTTCTGCAAGGATGTTTTTGAGTTTTGGTTCAAGGGTTTTCTTATCTGACGTTAATTGACCGTACGACATTACGTTTAGCAATAAATACTCTGCTCTAAGTGCGTTAGCACTATCGTTCACCAGTATTCGCTCGGTTTCGTTGTACACCTTTTTATACCCCTTTAATTCATACTCTTTAAGCAAGGATAAATACTCTTTTTCCATTTGGGCTTTGCGTTCTTTAACTTTCGTAAAGAATTCAGGGTCCATGAAGTAATTAGCGGCGTCAGACTTTGGATAATAGCGAATGATATGATTTTTAAACCCCTCCTTTTTATCCCCATTTTGTTCATTTAATTTATAGAGTTGAAAAGCCGAAGACAAATCGGTTAAGGTTCTTGTATCTTCTTCGAGAACTTTCAAAAACGCTTTCTCGGCCAACAACAATTCATTCAATAATTCCTTGAACAACATTCCAGCCGTGTATCTCGCTTCGATTTCTTTCTCAATGGATCTTCTGTACAGGGAATCTGTTAAGGGTAATTTTTTTCTCAACCCTTCAACGGTCAAGGTATCCTTCTGTTCCTCTGAATTGGCTTGTATATTACTGTTTTCAGGGGATGATCCTTGATTAACCGGAGCGAGTTCTTCGCTTATTTTGGTAGAACGTCTCCAATCGTCTTCGTTCTTTCGGTCGCCCCACATTTTACGAAATTCTACAAAACCCTCTTCTTTCAGTTTTTGATTGTTAAAGATCCATTTACTTCCTTCTCCACCACCAGTATTGGTCGTCGCTTGTTCTTGTAGCGCTCTCAATTTTGCCTCCTCTAGGGCTTTTCTTCTTTGTGCCTCTTCTTTAAGTTGTTTTATTACGTCCTTAATAAAAGCCGTTTGTTCTTTTTCTGGCATTTTAGCTACGCGCTGAAGGCTGTCTTCAACCTCTGCTGTTTCAATAGCAAAAACAAGCTGTTGAAGTTTGGCTGCTTTGGCCGCGATCACGGTACCATTAGGATATTCTTGGGGCATTACCTTTGCACAAGAATCATAATATTTTTGCGCTGCGGGGTATGCCTTTTCTGCATAACTTAAATCCGCTAATTTTTCATAAGCCATTGCTTTTTGCCTTGGGTTTTTTACCGAATAAAATGCCGAAGAGGTTAAATACACTTTGGCAATAGGGAGGTTTCCTAATTCGATTTCAATCATCGCTTTGGCGTATAGGATTTGATCTTTGTAGGGCGCGTTTTTAGCATCTTTCAACATTTTATTGAGCAATGCAATGTCTTTCGCGTTTCCACCCAACAAACAATAATTTAACCTTGCATTGAAGGCCATGTCAGCACTAGCAGAGGGGCTAATGGCTCTTTTAAAAGCTAGCCGAGCATTAGTCCGATCTCCTGTGAGTTGATATAATTGGCCTAAAATAAAGTTCAATCGTAAGGTTTCCGTTTTCGTAGGACACCACTCCAGCGCCTCGGTTAACGCCAGGATCGCTTCGTTAAATTGGTTGCGTTGAACACACCAATCGGCTTTGGTTTTATACACTTCGAAGCGTGTGTTTTTATCCATAACTGGAGGGGGGGGCGAGCCCGATTCTTTTTCTTTGGCCTTGCGTTTTGGGGGAGCTATGGCCTGATTTATCAGCTCATCCAACAGGGTCCCTGATTCGGTGAATTTATTTTCCGCCATGTAAATTTTTGCAATCCACAACTCAGCGATGTATTTGGAAGGGTCTTTTTGAAAAAACCGTTTGACAAACTGAAAATTTTTAAGGGCCTTTTGGTAATCTCTACGCCAATAAAATGCCTTTCCGATGGTTATCCAGTTTTCGTCAATCCATGGATTAAATTCTGCCTCCTTGTTGCCCTCAGCCGAAGGCATCGCGTGATTTCGAATAACCTTAGAACATTTAACAACGGCGGTATCAATGGCGGCCAACATCCCTTTTGATTCTTCCTTGGTAGGAACAAATTGGATGGGCAATAAATTAAAATAGTTTTCGGTTCGGTTTTTCTGGCTCGTATTCAAGGATAGCGCTAACAATTCATTGGCATTAAAGTAACCGTTGTATTTGGCTGTCATGCCATGATACGTCCTATTAAGAAAAGCGTTTTTTTGTGTAGAACAAGCCACAAGGAGTATCCCCACAATGCAAAACAAGAAAAAACCAATCTTCGTTTTCATGCCGTGCGACGAACGCTTTTTTTTATTATTTATTCTTATGCAATATTGGTAAATACTTGTTGAATATCATCGTCATCTTCAATTTTATCCAACATTTTCTCAATGTCTATCAGTTGCTCTTCTGTAAATTCTACCGGCGAGGTTGGAATTCTTTTTAAGCTTGATTTTTGTACCGGCATATTTAAATCATCGAGCGCTTTAGACAAGGTTCCAAAAGCCGTATAGTCTCCACAAACAAACACCCTATCATCGGTTACTTCAACCTCTTCACAGCCTGCGTCGATTAATTCAAATTCTAGTGATTCTACATCCATATTCCCCGATTTTTCGATTTCAAATATGCTTTTTCGCGAGAACATAAATTCCATCGAACCATTGGGAACCACGGCTCCCCCCGATTTGTTAAAATACGACTTAACGTTTGCCACCGTTCGTGTAGGATTATCCGTGGCACATTCAACATAAACCAATACACCATGTGGGCCTTTACCCTCATAATTAACTTCGACGAACGAATCCACGTCTTTTTGAGTTGCTCGTTTGATGGCTGCCTCAATGTTATCCTTTGGCATATTCTCCGCCTTGGCATTTTGAATGGCGGTACGTAGCTTGGAATTCATCATGGGATCCGCCCCTCCTTCTTTGGCCGCCATGGTGATAGCTTTCCCTAGTTTGGGAAACATTTTAGACATTTTGTCCCATCGCTTTTCTTTCGCTGCTCTTCTATATTCAAATGCTCTTCCCATATTTATCGCTTATGGCAAAGGTAATGTAAAGCGGAAGAATTGTCAAATTAGGCTTTTAATTGAACCAAGATGGCTTCAATGTATCCCAACAAAGACTCTTTTCCGACTTGTGATGTTGCCGAAGTTAAAAAAATAGGAGGCAATTCTTCCCAGTACTTTTTCATTTCTTTCACGTATAATGCTTGATTCTTTTGAAGCTCAGTGCTTGAGAGTTTATCAATTTTTGTAAATACCATGGCAAAGGGAATGGCTTTTTCCCCACACCAATTTATAAATTCAACATCGATGGGTTGAGGGGGTAAACGAGCGTCCAACAAGACAAAAACTAAGGTCAAATTGGTTCTTTTTAGTAAATAATCTGAAATCACCTGTTGCCATTTGTTTCGCTGTTGTTTTGAAACTTTGGCATAGCCATACCCTGGTAAATCTACCAAATACCATAGGTCATTGACGATGAAATGATTAATTAACTGCGTTTTACCCGGAGTGCTTGAGGTTTTGGCTAACTTAGGTTTACTCATCAACATGTTGATAAGGGAAGACTTACCTACATTTGAGCGACCAATAAACGCAAATTCTGCCTGACTCAACGTGGGGCAGCCTTTGTAATTCACATTAGAAACCAAAAAATCTACGCTTTTAATTTTCATTATTATCGGTAAAATTACACTTTCGATTGAACAACAAAGAATCAGGCTTGTTATTAGCCTGTGGCAATGTATAAAATCAAAGACTTAGAGGTGCTATCGGGCATCAAGGCGCACACCTTACGGATATGGGAACAGCGTTATGGTATACTGATTCCTGAGCGAACGGAAACCAAAATTCGCGCGTACACAGACGAAGAGTTGGTGTTGTTGTTGAACATCCGCATTTTACTTGATTCAGGATTAAAAATTTCGC
>JBJTWF010000177.1:0-7652 GCA_046081565.1 Flavobacteriales bacterium
AATCCCAACATTGCATGATGTTTCTAAGTAAGACATGTTATCGAAATTCACGTGGCAAGCAAAGTTCACGGAGTCAATGTATGGGTTACGATTACCTTGAACACTGTAGATATACTCTTGACGAGCAATTTCATAGGAATCAGGAAGGTCCGCAAAATGCCATGTTTTTAAGGTCGCTTGATCTTGGTTCGCTGCGATGCCCCAATTTAAGTTGTTTTGAAGGTTGTAACACGTTGCATGGTAGAAAATGGAACGTGCCGAATTACCTTTTTGGGCATCCCTAGGTTCGTAGCACATCTGTGCACCGTTGTAACCTACGCTCCCTTCTAAATAGGAGAATAGCACGCTACCAGTAATATCCATTAAGGGTAAATTACTTCGGTACGAATTGGCATTGGCTAAATTCGTAGGGTAGAGGTTGTGTTGATCCGTGTATTCTGGTTGTTCCGGATTATCACAAGGAAAAGTAGGCATCCAGGAATGGCAATAGGTATGTTCTCGCGAGTATCCGGTAGCAGTCCAATCAAAGGGATCATTAAATACTTTATTTTCTCCAGTGTAAACACAGGTCACATAGGATTGACCATTGGTTGTATCGGATACTTCAAATTGACTCATTACGGTTTGTTTGTAATTGAAGTAGGAGATAAACGTATGGGGATTAATCAAGGCTGAAAGGTCATTGATGAAGGTAGGGGAAGTTGAGTTTATTCCTGCGTAATAATTTCCAATGTTTAAACCGGAAGTAGTAAGGTTTCCTGTCGCGGGATTCATCGTTTTGTAGTTTTCAAACCCAGTTGGACCATTGAAGGCAAAAACGGCGAAATGATAGTTTTGATTAGCTCTAACCCCTCTTGGAACAAAGGAGGAAGCGGAACCTATGTAAGCCACTTTGGAATTTCCAATAATATCGCCCCGTTTGTAGCTTGTTCCGTCTTGAGGGATTCCAGTAACAGGTGTGTTTTTACTCCATAAAACCAGGTATTTCTCCGCACCGTTTCCTTCTGTGTAGTTTCCAGTAAAGGTGTAAGCCTGAACCCCACTGAACGTTAAATTACTCGCATTAGATCCAGGTTCTGTAGCAATATTGTCCAACCCAACGGCAACTAAAGTAATCAGGTAGGGATTTTCATCGCTGTCGTCATTGGCTATGCTTATGGTTGCTGTTCGTGTTCCATTACCCAATGGGGCAAACGTTAAGGTGAAATTCCCCGATCCTAAGCCAGGAACGGTGGTCGCATTCAGGTTTGTGGTGTAATCCGTAGCATGCAATCCCGCGAGGGATGTTCCCGTCACGGTCAAGGTTTGCACACCACTGTTTTCGATGGTAATAACGTTATTGGCTGTGTTTCCGATTACATAGGAAGTATTGTTTAACACCGTGGTTCCATTGATTTTAACATTGATTTCCCGTTGAGGGGCCACATAAGGAACAATGTCGCTTAGGCTTCTGGGAACGATTTGGTAATTGGCGTTGAATTGCCCCATCAATCCCGTAATCGTAACCGCACCAGCAGGAATAGCCGTTCCATCGATGTTGGTCGAACCATTAATGCGAACATCCAAGGTATTTGCTCCATTGGTAATTTGTACCGTACTATTGCCAGCGGTGAACGTACCGCTTTGAACGAAGGTAACGTTTTCGATACGCACCAATTGAGATTCCAGGGCTTCTCCAGCACTCGTAATCGGAATAACCTGAGGCACGTTGGGGGTAACGGGGCCGTGATCGGTAAAAGAGTTTGTTGGGGATAATTCCAACAAGCCACTGAAGTCAAATAAGACACCCGTAGCTGTAACGGAGTCGCCGGTGGTTAAGCTTGAAAGGGTATTTCCATAAAGCGCAATTCCAGCGGTCCCATCTTGTAAATAGCGAATAGAGCCAAGCTCAGTTCCATTGGAGACAACCCCTTTTACGGTAACCGTGCTCCCTACAGACATGTTACGAACTTGTTGAATGGTTTGTGCATGGAGTCCCCATTGGGTACATGCGATTAAGACGAGTAATACGTGTTTCATAATTAAAATTGATAGGATAAAGAAAGATTAAAGCGAAACCCTTGGCCGAACATTACGGTGGCTGATGTGGCGTCAAAATTCTGATTGCTACCGTTGAGGTTGTTCGAAGCATCAGCAATGAACAGGGTATTTAAGGCATTTATAATGCTGCCTGAAAGATTTAACACATCTTCTTTGAGATGAAAACGATAACCCGCAAAGAAATTTACTAGGAAATAAGAAGGCATGACCCACGATTCTCTTCCGGCGTTAACTCCTTTAAGGGTGAATGGATTAAAGTCTGAATAATACCGATCAAAGTATTGAACCTGTCCTTTAAAGTAAAGGTTTTTGAGGGGCTCGTATCGAAAGGACGCCGAGAGGGCCGTTTGCGCGGCATCTCCTACGTGAACGCCTTTGGCATCAAAGGTATACGCAAGGGAATCAAATTGAGGAATAACGACGGTCTTGCTGGCATTCCAATACCAATCACCTACGGAAAACATGATTTCTGCGGATACTTTTTTAACGATGTTCCACGCAATATCAACTTCTCCACCTATGTGGATCGCATCCATCCCGTTTATGTTTACATAAATGTTTTCACTGGGATCGTTCGGATCGGGGATGGGAACTCCATAAGGGAAGGGTTTGTTTTTCCAACGGGTGGCATAGGTGTTTACATTAATCCCAAAATCCTTCGCCGTGTAGGAAAACCCTTGCTCAACGGCAAGAATGTTTTCATTGGCAATTTCAGCAAAAAATTTGTTGTAATTGTTATCGATTACATTAGAATACATTGGCGTTCTATTCAGAAACCCGAAGTTGGTGAATAAATTCGCGTATTTACCCAATTTAAAACTGATGCCTGATTTGAAGGTGAATCCTGGAATAAATTTCCATCCTGTTTTAGCATAATCAACCCCTTCCGAATGGCTGTGGTAGGTATTCCCCTGGTATTGTATTGTATCCCCGTATCCAAAGGTTAACAGGGTGTCGTTGATGTATAACCTACGTTTTTGAAAATAATCTATCCCACAATAGCCATTTTGAATGCTCGACACATTGATAAAGGCATTAATTTTTTTCGACTCATATTCTACCTGACCAAAAGCACCTATCCAGGCTACCAATCCGTCGCGGTTTGCATTAAATAAATTTTTGGCTATTTTATCTCCCACCCGTTTCATCGGACTGGCGGCATTTTTGTCTGATAAGTCGATGTAATAATCTCCTCCCAAAAGGTCTTTCACCTCTTGATAGTGGGATCCCCGATAATAACGCGCATCGAGTCCGGCAGAGACCTCAAAACCCTCTTTGATTTTATAATTCGCTTGACCGAGATACCCCACCCAAAAATGGTTGTTTACGCTGGCCAATAAAATTTGAGAAGCTTTGATTTCGGTAGGTGAATATTGCGTGTCGATGTTGGGGGTACCAAATAGCGGATTGACTTTGTTGTTTTCTACTATGGCGTCCCAATCAATTAGTAAGTTGGAATCGCGAATAATGGCCCCTGAATTATACAAGGCAGTTCCCCCACCTCTACCGATGGAGGCATAGGCTAAATTAGAAATCGATAGTTTTTCATTGACCTTCCAAAAGTCTTTTAAGGTTATTTGCGGTTTATTGTAATAATTCATCCGCTCGCTAAACACTTCTTGATTTCCGTTGACCGTTCGATAGCCCCAATGTTGGTTGTATCGGATACCGAGGTTTGACATGAACATGGTGGAATCGATGGTACATCCCAAGGCTCGTGCTTCGTCCTCACTCCAATACTGAATGGACTGTCGAAACGAACGCTGTCCATGCTGTTGAGGTGCGGCAAAAGCCGAAAGGGTAAGTAAATGCTTATCGAATTGTTTTGAAATTTTTAAGTATCCAAAAAATCCTTGACTTGGTGTACCCTCAACCCAACCAAGGGATTGCTTGTAGGATCCAGAGAGTGTAAGCCCCCAACCTTTTGGTAGTAACCCCGTGTTGTAGGAAAAGGACGTTCGCATAAACCTACCGGTACCGTATTCTTGTTTCAATGAGCCGCCTCGTTTGTTTCCGATTCCTTGCGTAAGGATGTTAATCGTACCTCCAATGGAGGGCATGGCAATTTTTGTTGCCCCCAACCCTCGTTGCACCTGCATGTTCGAGGTTATGGCATCGAGCCCAAACCAATTGGACCAATAAACCCACCCATTTTCCATGTCGTTCACCGGTACCCCATCAATCATAACCCCCACATTACGCTGATCGAACCCGCGTACATTGATGCGGGCATCGCCATCCCCACCTCCTTGCTGCGTAGCATACACTCCGGCGGTGCCATTCAACAACATGGGTAAATCCCTTGATGCCAGTTCCTCCTGAATCTTTTTTGCGGTAATTTTAGTTACAGCGACAGGAACGGGACCCTCTTTCACTACGTTTCCTATGATGCGAATTTCTTGGTATTCCAATGTACCTAACAGGGCTAGGGTAATGCTTTGCTCCGGTTTTGAAATCGTTACCTTCTGCGTTATTTCGGTGTGGGCCTTTTCGCTTACCACTACGGTGTAGTTTCCGTAAGGGATTTCCGTAAATACAAGGGAGCCGTTGGCATCCGACGGACCTTGCCTAAACACTTGCCCTAAAGAGGACTTAAGCTCAACTAGAGCCTTTTCAATGCGTTTTTTTCCTCCTTGATTTGTTACCGTTACCGTAAGGGACCCCGTTTGGGACCAAGCGGACAAAACTACTGAGAATAGAAACGTTGAAAGTAGGCTTTTCATAGAAAAAAAAATCCCGCGCTAGGCGGGAATATCATTAACGAATAACAACCATTTGGATGCCTTTATTTCCACTCAAGGTTTCAATCAAAACATAATATATTCCTTTGCTTCCATCGATGTGGAATTGTAAGAGCGGTTGTTGATTGTGGGTGTATTTACCCACGGATTGGCCCAAGGCATTGACCACCAATACGGCCTTTACCTCTTCAGCATGGTCAATGAATAGCGTGCCGTTCGAAGGATTAGGGAAAACGGAAAAAGACTGTTGGTACAACGAGGATATACCGCCTGATGGATCGCAGGTACATTCATGAACCCCCAAGGAATTCCAGTTTCCATCCAGAATCGGATTACCGCTTTGACCTAAAACTGTATCACCATTTGCATCCAACCGCACAATAACCGCTGGAATGGTGTCCCACTCTAAAAGCGGGTCGAAAAAAGCTACTTGGGTGGTTACCCCTTTTTGGATGGTTGCCTTGCGCAACATGGAATGGTCTTTCGTAACCAAAACTCCCTGCCCGTTGTTGTAAGGAAAGCTTGTAGCCCAGGCGCCGTCGTTCCCGGCAGAAGAACCGGTTTCATTTGCTGGGTTTTCTCCAATTTTACCGAAAATATCTACGATGGCAAAACCAGGAATGTTGGCTGGACTAATAACTGCCGTGGGCGAAGCGGGTAGGGTTCCTTTCGCTAAAACAACCGCATCGTTTCCATTCCAATAAAAAGCATTGGACGTATTGTAAACCGGACAATAGAAACCGTCGGCACGCACTTGCAAAGAGTCCCAAATGGGCGCTTCTTGTCCCGTTCCGTTAGAGTCAAGTTTTTCAAGCACCGCAACGTAGGTGTCATAGGCACTGATGGTTCCATTCAACTGAACGGCATTGGCTACGGTAGCCGAAGAAGAACCATTGGAATAACGAACAACAAAATATCCATCGAGGTCAATGGTCTGGTTTGTTGGATTATAAATTTCAAGGGCTTTATTGTTAGACCAACCTTCTACATATTCCGATATAAAAAGGTCTGCGCATGTATTTTGTGCACTAACAAAGAATGCAAAAGCACTCAGAATAAAGGTAATTTTTAGTTTCATAGGCGATGTTTAATGTGTCAAAATTAAGGAGCTTTTTTGACATCTGAATGGAAAAGTTATAATCGCTATGTTAATAATTTACCTTTGAGCGTAAATTGCTATTTTCGCAACAAACAAAAGGATTATGAAAACGTACTATGGGTTGATTTTATGGCTATTTACCACAGGGGCGTATACGCAAGACTTATCGGTAGAAAAAATTTGGAAAAAATATGAATACCGCGCCGCTGGAGTAAAGGGTTTCAACACCCTAAAAGACGGAGATCGATACACCCAGTTGGATCAAGAGGGAAATATCACACTCTCCTATATCTCCAAACCCAATGAAGCGCCGAAAGTACTGGTTAGGGCCAATGAATTGACCTACAATGGAAAACAAGTCCACATCGAGGATTATCGCTTTGATGAATCCGAACAAAAGGTTCTCCTGATGACTTCCATAGTACCGATTTACCGAAGAAGCTATACCGCGGTCTATTACCTTTACGATATCACTACTCATACCTTGGAAGCCTTGTCCGATGTGTATAGTCCTCAAACCTTGGCGGAATATTCACCAGATGGTAAAAAAGTGTCTTTTATATATAAAAACGATCTGTATGTGAAGGATTTAATCACCAATAAAACAAAAGCTATTACAACGGATGGAAAACGAAATAAAATCATTAACGGAACCACCGATTGGGTGTATGAGGAAGAATTTGCCTTGGTTAAGGCCTACAGCTGGTCTGCGGACTCAAAATACGTGGCTTTTTTAAGGTTTGTGGAAAAAGGGGTTAAGGAATTTGGTATGGATTTGTACGGGGAGTTGTATCCTAATCGATACGAATTTAAGTACCCGAAAGCAGGGGAAAAAAATTCTGTGGTTACAGCGCATTGGGTGAATGCAGCGCATCCTAAAAAAATACATACCCTAGCGTTGGGTGCGTATGAATACATTCCTCGAATCCAATGGTCCAATGTTTCCAATCGGCTTTTGATACATACCACGAACCGTCATCAAGATAGCCTCATTTACCACCTATTTGATTTTAGTGGAAAAAATCCCGTACACACGAAGCTCTACACAGACCATAGCAAGACCTATGTGGACATCGATGAGTCCTTGAGCTTTATGCCGAATGGTCAAGGTTTTTTCTTCACCTCCGAAAAAACTGGGTTTAAGCAACTGTATTCTTTGGATTATGCTGGAAATCTTAGCGCTATCACCACCGGGGAATTGGACTTGATTGATGCCTATGGTGTAAGCCATGATGGCACATATTTTTACTTCACCCGTTCAGGTCAGCTTGGAGTTTCTAAAGTACTATGCCGGGTAAATATTCAAACCAAAGCGGTAACGGTTATGTCTCCTTTAGAAGGATGGATCGATGCGACGTTCACCCAGGGCATGAAGTATTATGTCGAAGCGTTCTCTGATGCCAATACGCCGCCGGTTTATCGGTTATATAACGGTGAGGGGGTTTTTATAAAAGCATTAGAGGAAAACCTTGATTTGAAAGCCAAACTCACTGGAATGTCGTTGAGTAAAAAAACATTCCAAAGGATCGAGGTAAACGGTGTTACATTAAATGCCTCAGTCATCCTTCCACCCCAGTTTAATCAAAGCACTAAATACCCGGTATATATGAATGTGTACGGGGGGCCAGGTCACAATGAAGTTACCAACCAATGGGATGGAAACGATTACATGTATCATCAACTGTTGGCATCTAAAGGATACATTGTGGTTAGTGTTGATCCGAGAGGGACCCAGTATCGAGGAGAGGCGTTTAAGAAATCCACCTATTTGC
>JBJTWF010000178.1:0-3292 GCA_046081565.1 Flavobacteriales bacterium
GTGCGATTAAAAAAATACTGATGAAGGCAGGGATCAGGTATAATAAACCACGTTTTACGTTTCTAAAGACCATGGTGTAAAGGGCGAAAATGATAGACAACAAGAACGAAAGCATCGGAGGCCAACCCATCATGAAGTCAATGATAATATCGGCCTTAAACGCATTCGGATCTTCATTGATAAAATACAAGGGTCCATGGTTAGAATCCGAATATTCACTTACCTTTCCGTAAAATGCTGAAAACGGATAAAGAACCATAGGAATGATTCCTGCGATTACGGTAATGCCTGTAAACCAGCGAAAACGTAGCCTTGATTTGTCTGTTTTTTCGATCACATCCATGACTTTCCTGTACTTAGTATTGTCCTTTACCTACCACTTTTAATGTGACCGGATAACTTTTAGCGTTGTCCATGGAATGCCATGTTCCTACCACCATTTGTCCTACCTTTTTGTCCCATTCCTTAATGATAAAGTACCCCGTATGCTTACCGTCTACCATTTCAACGATTTTCACATCGTCTTCAGAGCACAAATCAATGGTTCTTTTTTGACTTGAATAATAATACTCACCAATAGTAAAACATGGAGTAGCTCCTCCGTAGGGTACGGCCAAGGTCATTACAATTTCGTATTTGCCTATGGTACCTTTTAATTTTGTTTCGCTTGTCCAAATTGTTTGAGTGTGTGCGGAGCCGAGAATTAAGGACATCACTGCCATTAGGATATGTTTTTTCATGTAATAAAATTACTTATTCTTGCCAATAAAGCCAACCTATACCATTTTCAATTGGAATAATTCTCCATGATCATGAGGTTCGTTTGACTAAGGCTCGGTATCCATGAAAAAGTATTAACCCTACGAAAATACCCAAAAGGTTGTATTTCACGTCAGTCATATCTGCCTTACCATGAATTACCTTACCAATGAAGGGGAGCCGCAACCGATTTGAGTATTCCTGAGCATATTCAATGCATAACCCGAATAGAAAAAGACCTACGGTCAAAATGCCCCATTTTCTTGGGAAAAGGGAATAAATAACCAAGGAAGCTCCCAAATAAAAAAGGGCATGCAGTTCCGTGCCATGTTTTCTGAATACCCTCGGCAACGTAACCATAAATCCTACACAAGAACACGCTCCCAAAAAAATAAGCAGAAAAATCCTTTCCAATACATTCATAGCATAATCACATTAGACTTAAATGATATCAGGGTTAAACTGAAAATCCGTTTGATGTATTTAGTGGTTATGATCGTGTCCCTCGTGGTTGTGGTCATGGTCGCCTGCAGGAATCGGATTGCTAACCGGAGGTTCAAGGTTTAAGATCTCTATTTCAAATACAATGTCTGTGTACGGTGGGATACGTGGATTCCCTTGAGCACCATACGCTAAATGATACGGTATGTAAATCTTAGCTTTTCCACCCTTGCCGATCAACTTAATCCCTTCTTCAAACCCAGGAATCATTCGCTGAATTTGATAATTAAAATCCATGGGAACGTTTCGATCATAGGAAGCATCAAATTTTTCTCCGCTCGCTAAAAAGGTGCCTCGGTAATGCAACGAAACTTTCGCTCCCATTTCTGCCCTGTAGGTTTCTCCTTCACGCTCGATAACCGCCATGAGCCCTGAACTTCTGAAAAAGGTCTGGACGCTTATCAACGCTTTCCACACGACCTTTAAAATCAAGGTTGTAGTCGGTTTTGCTCATGGCCGCAATTCTTGCATATTGCTCTTGCTTCTTCGCTTCTAATGCCTTGAGTCCTAGAAAAACCTTGTCGAAAGCTACCTGTGCATCAAAATCTTTGGCTTCTTTACCAATTCGCAGTATTTCAACCGATTCCATAACATCGTCTTGCTTGATGGCATTTACCACCTCTTGTCCGGAGACCACTTGTCCAAATACCGTATGTTTTCCATCCAACCATGGGGTGGCTTTGTGCGTAATAAAGAATTGGCTCCCGTTCGTATTTGGACCTGAGTTCGCCATGGATAAAATTCCTGGGCCCGTATGTTTTAACGTAGGATTTATTTCATCAAAAAATTTATAACCGGGACCTCCAGAACCATTCCCTTGGGGATCGCCCCCTTGAATCATGAAATCCGCAATGACCCGATGGAATTTTAAGCCATTGAAAAAAGGTTTGTTGATTTGGGTATTTTCCACATTTAAATTCCCTTCGGTGAGTCCAACAAAATTTCCCACCGTCATGGGCACTTTGTCATAAAACAACTGAACGATTATAGGACCTTTCGACGTGTTAAACTGAACGTAGAGTCCATCCGCTAGTTTTTGAGCGAAAATAGGCATCGAAAATAAAAGGCCTAGGGATAAAATTAGTCTTTGTTTCATTTCTAGTTTATTTAGTAAAACCTAACAATTGAACATCAAATATTAAACAAGAATAAGGAGGAATCTCCCGAGTTGGAGAACCAGGACCATAGGCCAATTCTTGGGGAATATAAAACCGATACTTCGCTCCTACTGACATGAGCTGTAGTCCTTCCCTCCATCCGGGAATCACTTGATTCAAGTAGAACTCGCTCGGATTACCTCGATCAATCGAACTATCGAAAACCTGTCCATATATATTGGTGCCATGGTAATGTACTTTCACATTCGAACCGGCATTCGGTTTTGGACCACTTCCAGCCTTAATCACCTCGTATTGCAGCCCGCTTTCGGTAATTTTAATTCCTTTTCGTTTGGCGTTCTCTTTCAAAAACTTCTCTCCAGCAAGTTGGGTGGTATCGGGTTTTTTAGGTTCTGTTTTAACAGGATTCTGAACTACGGGTCGCTTTTCTATTTCGGGAAAGTCGGTATCTGTTTCCGCATTGTTGTATTTCCAATAGGCAACGACACCTGCCGTCAATAATCCAAGGGCCAGCAGTAGGGAAAGTTTTCCAGGTTTCATTTTACTTAAAACTAATTAATTCGACTTCAAAAATTAAGGGTGAATACGGAGGGATTGCCTCGGTGGGTGATTGAGCACCATAGGCCAAGTCTTGTGGAATATAAAATTTATACTTCGCTCCAGTGGTCATTAATTGAACGCCTTCGGTCCATCCGGGAATCACTTGATTAAGGGGGAATTCAATGGGCTCGCCTCGTTCAACCGAACTATCGAAGACAATGCCTTCAATGGTGGTACCATGGTAATGCACTTTTACGGTAGACTCCGCCGCGGGATGACCGCCCTCACCCTCTTTGATTACTTCATATTGCAAACCCGAAGCGGTGGTAATAACCCCTTTTTTATTTTTGTTTTCGCTCATAAACTTATCTCCA
>JBJTWF010000179.1:0-28449 GCA_046081565.1 Flavobacteriales bacterium
GAAAAAGGGGGTTTCGGCCCCCTTTTTTTATGGAATTAATATAAGAAGTTATTGAAGGGATAACGTATCTTAAAAATTTCTTTAACCTCTTGATAAATAGTTTCCCTGAACTCTTCAATGTTCAATTTTTGGACGGCAGAAATGAAGATGCAGGGCCTTCCACCGAGTTTCGCCATCCAAGTATGCACTAACCCGTCAAGAGATACCTCTTCGGTTAGAGCATCTATTTTGTTGAACACAATCACGGTTGGTTTTTCAACCTTGTCAATTTCTTGAAGCGTGGTGTTCACGGTATTAAAATGCTCTTCGAAATTAGGGTGGGATAAATCCAACACATGAACTAAGAGGTCGGCCTCCCGAACCTCATCTAAGGTTGATTTGAACGATTCTAATAAGGGCTGTGGAAGTTTTCGAATAAAACCTACGGTGTCGGTCAAAAGGAAGGGTAAATTTTCAATGACCACCTTTCTAACGGTGGTATCGAGCGTAGCAAAAAGCTTGTTTTCCGCAAACACCTCAGACTTCGAAATGAGATTCATGATCGTGCTTTTTCCAACGTTCGTATAACCCACCAACGCAACCCGGACTAATTGTCCACGGTTTCCTCGTTGGGTGATCATTTGCTGGTCTATTTCCTTCAATCGTTCCTTCATTAAGGCAATTCGTTGCTGAATAATCCTTCGGTCTGTTTCAATCTGTGATTCCCCCGGTCCGCGCATACCTATTCCTCCTTTTTGGCGCTCTAGGTGCGTCCACATTCTGGTAAGCCTAGGAAGCATGTACTGAAGCTGTGCTAGTTCAACTTGTGTTTTTGCTTGAAAGGTGCGGGCTCTTTTGGCGAAAATATCTAAGATGAGAATGCTTCGGTCAATTATCTTGCGGTTTAATTCGCGTTCAATGTTCCGCAATTGAGAAGGGCTGAGTTCGTCGTCGAAAATAACCGCATCGATTTCATGTAAATCAGCATAGGCTTTAATTTCGGCTAATTTTCCTTCTCCAACATAGGTTCTTGGATTGGGATACTGTAGTTTTTGTGTAAAAGAAAAAACGGCTTTTGCCCCAGCGGTTTCCGCTAAAAAAGCCAATTCGTCTAAATATTCATGGGTTAATCGAGCATCAACGTTCCCTTGTATTACTGCAACAAGAATGCACCGTTCTTCGATCTCGTCAATGGTAGCGTGGGCCATTTAGTTTCGAAAGGAAATTACATAACGAACGAGCGAGTCATACGCCTTCTGTTGCGTGATGATGCCTTTAAAGGCCGGCATTCCATTTTTGCCATATCGAATGATTTTTTCAATGGCGATTTTGTCGAGCTTCGAAGTGCGTAGATTTTTTGCGCCAGAAACGCCAAGATCTCCTTGCTCTCCATGACAACTTGCGCAATTCAACAGGTACAGTTCTTGGCTTTTTAGATTATTTTGTCCTTGTTGAAAGGCAGTATTTGAAGGCTCGGAGCAGCTATAAAACAGCCAAATCACTAAAACCAGGCCCCACCTAAATTTGCTCTGAAAGGCCATGGAATGCTTGCTAAAATGATGATTAGACCAATAAGGTAAAAGATTTTAATCGGTTTAAACTTTTCTTCTGAGGTAGAACCTCTTTTAGATTTGCTATACCCGATGGTTATCAAAACGACGGCAATTAACATCCCCGCAAGGTGCTCCATTCCGTAAAAACGGAACAGGGGAACTTTCATCCAGCCTTCTGAAAAATTTACCTTTGGCGATATAAAATAAAGAATAAAGCCGAGTATAAGTTGTGTGTGTAGGCTTACCATTGAGAACAAGTTGACGAGTTTTTCGCGCTTGTTGAATTCTTTGGACGTAAAGGCATTGAAAATGGCCCAAAGAATTAAGGCTAAGGCCACCCATCGTAGGCCGGAGTGTGCAGATTTTAGTGCTTCGTACATATCGTTTTTATTTTAATCGTTTAATTTCAAGACAGCGAGGAAGGCCTCTTGCGGAACCTCCACACGGCCCACTTGACGCATACGTTTTTTACCGGCTTTTTGTTTCTCCAATAATTTTCGTTTTCTCGTGATATCGCCCCCATAACATTTTGCAGTAACGTCTTTTCGCAATGCCTTAATGGTTTCTCTGGCAATAACTTTCGCTCCAATTGCCGCTTGTATAGGGATCTCAAATTGTTGCCTTGGGATTAATTCTCTCAGCTTGATACAGATTTTTTTACCTAAATCAAAGGCATTGCTTCGATGAACTAATGCCGATAAAGCATCGACTTGTTCACTGTTCAACAATAAATCCATTTTTACCAGGTCCGATTCTTTATAACCAATCGGATGATAATCAAAGGAAGCATAACCTTTCGACACGGTTTTTAAGCGGTCATAAAAATCAAATACGATTTCCGCAAGAGGCATTTCAAAAGTAATTTCGACGCGGTCTTGGGTTAAATAAACCTGATTTTTAAGTTCCCCTCGTTTCTCGATACACAAGGTCATAATGGAGCCCACAAATTCAGACTTCGTAATGACTTGTGCTTTTATGTAGGGTTCTTCAATTCGATCTACTCCTGCAGGGTCGGGTAATTCCGACGGATTGTTTACAATTATTTTTGTTTCGGTGTCCCGTTTCATAAAGGTATGATAAGATACGTTAGGCACCGTGGTGATAACCGTCATTTTAAACTCTCTTTCTAAACGCTCTTGGATAATTTCCATGTGAAGCATCCCAAGAAAGCCACATCGAAATCCAAAACCAAGTGCAGCGGAAGATTCGGGTTCAAAAACCAAGGAAGAATCATTGAGCTGCAGTTTTTCCATTGAGTACCTCAATTCTTCATAATCTTCATTGTCTACAGGGTAGATTCCGGCGAATACCATGGGTTTTACGTCTTCAAAACCTTTAATTGCTGCGTTGCACGGACGATCTGCGGCAGTAATCGTATCCCCGACTTTTACTTCATTGGCAGCTTTTATTCCAGAGATTATATATCCAACATCACCTGCCCTTACCTCTTTTTTAGCGACAAGATCCATTTTTAAAATACCAATTTCATCGGCATTATAATCTCTTCCGGTATTAAAGAATCGAACGCGTTGTCCTTTTTTGATCACCCCATTTCTAACCCGATAATAGGCAATTATTCCTCGGAAGGAATTAAAAACAGAATCAAAAATCATGGCCTGTAGTGGAGCTTCTTCGTCTCCTTTTGGGCAGGGAATCCGATGGATAACGGCGTCTAGAATTTGATCAACCCCCAATCCAGTTTTTCCGGATGCAGGGATTATTTCTTCTGGCTTACATCCAATGAGGTCGATGATTTGGTCTGAAACTTCTTCTGGCATCGCGCTCGGAAGATCCATTTTGTTTAGGATAGGAATGATTTCTAAATCGTGTTCTAGGGCCAGATAAAGGTTGGAGATGGTTTGAGCTTCAATCCCTTGGGTGGCATCTACAATTAACAGGGCCCCTTCACAGGCAGCAATGGACCGTGATACTTCGTAGGAAAAATCAACGTGTCCAGGGGTATCAATTAGGTTTAAAACATAGTCTTCCCCTTGGTGATGATAATTCATTTGAATGGCATGGCTCTTAATGGTTATTCCTCGCTCCCGCTCTAAGTCCATATCGTCCAACGCTTGATCTTGCATTTCGCGTTCAGAAATGGTGTTGGTGGCTTGTAATAAACGGTCCGCTAGCGTACTCTTTCCATGATCAATGTGAGCGATGATGCAGAAATTTCGAATGTTTTTCATCTTGGTCACGAAGGTACAACATCTCTTCGTATTTCCTTGAGCGGAAGGATTATTTAATAACGGTAATGTGACCGCTCATTTGTTGTTCTTGCGCCTTGTTTCTTCGGTAAATAAGTTTCCAGGTATAAATTCCATCGGGTACTTTTTCACCATTAAAGGTTCCGTCCCAAGCGAAAGCCAAGTCTTCAGAATAAAACAATCGTTCCCCCCAACGATTGAATATTTCTATTTTAATCCACTCTACGCCGATAAAACTCCCTGAAAACGCGTCATTGATTCGGTTATCATCGGGGATAAACGAATTAGGGATATAAATGTAGAACTCTTCTTGAATAAAGATGGGTTTTGAAATGCTATCGACGCAACCATTCATGTCTGTTGCAATGAGGGTAATCAAGTATTCTCCACTTGGAGAAAACGTATGGGTAGGATGCACCTCGTAGGAAGTATTTCCATCTCCAAAGTCCCAAACATAACCGAATCCATTTTGAGTAAGGTTGTAAAAGGAGGTAGGAAGATTTTCTGTAGGGTTTGAAGTTAAAACCGTAAAATCAGCATTGGGTTTAACAATTTGAACTTGGGCAAAACCACTTACGGTAAAGGTTTGGCATTCGTCTGAAACCAAAACTTGGTAGCTGTTGGTTGCGTTCGGGGTCACCCAAATACCTGGAGTAGTTTCTCCCGTTGAAGGCCATAGATAATAGTAGTTCCCATACCCGCCGGTTGCGGAAACACTGATAAATGCGCTATCTCCAATGCATATTTTTTGGATTGGTGACATGGTTAATACTAATGGATCACTTGTAATAGTATAGGTAACACTTCCACTTAAACTATTACCGCAACCATCACTGACGGTTAGGGTGTAGGTACTTGTGCTTGCTGGAGAAACAGTAAGGCCAGACGATGTGCTAAGGGTTTGGCCGTTTTGTTGCCATACTAAGGTGTAGTTTCCATTTCCTCCAGCGATTTGTGACGTGAAGGTGTGTTCTATGTAAGGACAAACTTCCACCACATCAGGAGACAGCTGAAGGCTCAAGGGTTGAAAAACAGGCAGGGTGATGATAGCAGAATCCATTACCATTTGCCCAGAGCAATTGTCAAACACTTCAAGATAAACGGTTTGACTAGATTGGGGCGACAAGGTTAAGGTCGGCGTTGTTGCCCCCGTACTCCAAAGGTAGGTGTATGGGGGCACTCCCCCGGAAACCATAGGATTCAAGGTAACGGGCTGTCCTGGACAAGGAAGCACGGTATCATTTAATGAAATCGTTAATGGTGAGATATCTTGGATAAATATTGTTAGTGGAATCGGCGTGATATTTCCACAGGGATCTGAAACATTAAAATTTAATATAATGGATTCCAATCCTTCGGCAAAGCCATCGCTAATGGCTACAATTTGAAAGGAGAATACGGATTGACCAGGGCTGAAAACCACATTGGTTGGAATCCCTGAGTAATCTATGCCTGATGTGGCAGACCCAGTCAGCGTAATTGGAATGGTTAATGCCGTATTTAAATTGTTCTGCCGGGTCACATTGACCGTGGCTGTAACACAGCCTTCTGCCATCACATCCGGGCTAGAAAACACTTGCTGTGATAGGCTGTAGGTAATATCTACAGGGGTTTTTGTGGTAAGGCTATTGGCTTCCAAAAAGATGCCGGAGTCCCATGAACCGTCACCGACATCCGCTATGGCAAGAATTAGGTGGTATGACTGACCGCATTGAACTGCGGATACGGCTTCCAAAACATCGGTAAAACCATCGTATTGAATATAATTGGGTGAACTATTATAGGGTGCGGTACTTCCATCACCATTTGCATTGTAATAGGCAGCATTGGTGACGGCATTAACATTATTTATAGAAACAACTCCACCAGCATTTGGAAGTTGTGCAATGTTTTGAAGTCCAGTAATTCCCGGACCGGAGATAAAAAACCCAAATACATCATTGTACGTTGAATTATTTGGAGGAGCAAATTCGGGATACTCTTCAGAACCAAAAACATATTTGAATCGAACGGTGTCCGCATACGGAATAAAATCAAATTCCAAGGTGGCTGCATTGTACGTTTGTGTACCTCCGAGAATATTATTCGAAAGTAAGCCAGAACCCGGGCTATTATTGTCAATTCCAGAAGATGCAGCATTGTTTGGGCCTTGTGGCCCAGAACCATTATTGACTACGGTTCCAGTGGTCATCACAATACCTTGATTGATCCCCAAATTGGTTCCGTTAGCAGTAAATGAACTTATCGCCATCGGACTTCCGTTATACAAGATGTTACTTACGGTTACCCCAGGGCCAATTAGAATGTTCTGTACAAGGTTTTGGGGTGTTTGACCAGGGCTAGTAATCAATTGAGCATTAACAAACGATGAGAGGCAAATGAAAAGGAATAAGGAAGTTATTATTTTACTCATCGGTAGAAAAGACGCATGTAAAACGAAAACGTTGTCAAACGTTAATCTAGTCAAAGATAACGCTTATTTTAGACCTTGCAAACGGCAAAAGTGGGCATAAGCCCCCTTTTGGGAAAGTAATTCATTGTGGGTACCTTGTTCAATAATGACGCCCTTCGAAAGGACGAGGATGAGGTCCGCATTCATAACGGTACTTAGTCGATGAGCTACAACGATACTCGTTTTTCCTTTCATGATGTGATCAAGCGCTTCTTGTACCAGTCGTTCAGATTCTGTGTCTAGGGCAGAGGTTGCTTCGTCAAGTAAGAGTATTTCTGGATTTCTGTAGATAGCTCTTGCGAGACTAATCCGTTGTTTTTGTCCTCCAGAAAGCTTATTCCCTCGATCACCGATGTTATAGTCAAACCCAGTTTCTAAGGCCATTATAAAAGCATATGCATTGGCACTTTTTGCGGCTTGTATTGCTTTCTCAAGGCTAGGTTTTTCTTCGCCAAAGGCAATGTTTTCTAGGATGGTAGCATTGAACAGTAAGGGTTCTTGGGCTACCATGCCGATCATAGACCGAAGAGAATCGATCGTTAATTTTTTTATGTTTTTGCCATCTACGAAAATTGCTCCTGAGGTCGGGTCATAAAAACGAGGCAGTAAATCCAAAAGCGTGGATTTACCACTTCCAGACTCTCCTACGAGGGCTATGGTTTGACCCCTTAAGACATCGATATTGATGTTGATTAGCACCGGTTCTGATTGATAAGAAAAAGAAACGTTTTGGAAGGAAATCCTATCACCAAATGATTGGAGTGGAATCGGTTCGTTGTCCTCCATTATGATTTCAGGTTGGTGTAGAACTTCATTTATTCGGTCCAAGGAGACCCGCGCTTTAGCTAAATTGGATAAGGCGGTAGAAATGCCCTGTATTGGCCTCAATAATTGGGAAAAAACAATAATGAAGGTTAAAAAAACTTCACCTGAAAGCCCTCCGTCCTTGTGATCTAATATTAATAATCCCCCGAACCAAACGATTAACAACATGATAAAAGCCCCTAGGGTTTCATTCAAAAGCGGTGCAAGGTCTTTTTTTCTAAAGGTTTTAGTGATCAATCGTTGATGAAGCAAGTTGACGTGCTCAAATCGTTTCTGAATGAAGCGAATAGCACCAAAGGCTTTGATAATTCGAATTCCGTTGAGGGCTTCATCGATTGCGGCGTACAACAACCCTGTTTGCTCTTGTCCAAGTTTTGCCGTTTTTTTTAGGCTTTTACTGATCCGTGAAATAACGAAAGCCGAAACCGGCAAGAGGAAGAGTGAAAACAAGGTTAATTCAGGGCTCAATAAAACGAGCGTTATCAAGTTAATAAGCACCGCAATTGGCTCACGAAAAAGTAATTCTAGCATGCTGACAACGGCAATTTCTATTTCTCCAACATCGCTGTTCATTCGCGCCATGATATCCCCCTTACGCTCATTAGAATGATAGGAAAGCGGCAGCACCAAAGCACGTTGAAACAGGGAATTTCGAAGATCTCGCACAACAGCCATACGTAATTCAGATTGAAACCAAACCGCGCCATAGCGAAACAAGTTTTTGAAGAAGAACGCTAAAAATACACTTACACAAACGATGAACAAGGCCATTTTTGGGTCTGTTTGCACCCATTTAGCCATGTAGTATTGATAACTTTCCTTGATGTAATTGCCTAGGTCGAGAACTGATTCCATAGCACGAGCAGGGATGGGCTGTGATTTCTTTTCAGTCGTAAGAAAAATCAATTGAAGGATTGGGATAAATAAGACCAAAGAAAGGAGATTGAATACCACAAAAAGCAGATTACAAAGTACCACCAAAGCAGCGGCACCTTTATACAGAAAGGTATATTTTATAATTTCTTTGAGATCTTTCAAGGCACTACAAAGATACATTATTGTTTGCCGCCCATAAAATTGACAAGCAAGATTCGTAACTTTGTTTCTTATGGCAAACATTAGACAGCAGAAAATTGAAACGGCAATTCGCAATGAACTCTCTTCCTTTTTACTTCATGCTCGAACAGAAATATGCGAAGGAGCTATGGTCTCTGTCACCGTAGTTCGAATTACCGCGGATCTTTCGTTGGCACGATGTTATCTTAGTATTTTTAACCATGAGGACCCCGCGAAAGTTTTAACCGCTATTCAAATGCAAACGAATAAAGTCCGATTTACCCTCGGAAGTCGACTCAAAAACATGCGTAAAATCCCCTCATTTGCTTTTTACATTGACGACACCCTTGATTATGCTGCACGGATTGACGAACTTTTAAAACAATAGGTATTAAAACGAGTTTTTTCATCGCTCGGCGATTTTTATTTTCTTCCCAAAATAAAGCGGCGGTTAAAATCATCTCATGGATTTCAATCGTTGGGCTTTGTGTGTCCTCTGCAGCATTCATTTTATTGCTTTCAGCTTTTAATGGTATTGAGGGAATGATAAAAAGCATGTACTCTGCCTTCGACCAAGAATTGACCATAACGCCCTTAAAGGGTAAAAGCATCCATCAAGCCGAAATGGACAAAATGTACGCCTTTTGTAAGGAACAAAAAGAAGTATTGGGTCAAAGTTGGTTTATACGAGAAAGGGTTTTGTTGCGAAATGATAATAAATGGGCCAATGCCGAAATGTGGGCCGTTGAACCTGTTTTTATAGATATGGCCGAATTGAACGAAGGGAAGCATCTCATCGTTGGCAAGGCGGAGAAAAACAAGGACCAGTTCTTTTTTGGGCATGACCTTGCGGTTCGACTTGGATTAAATCAACTTTCTCGCGATCGAAAAACATCCCTGTACTTGCCAAAACAAGATGCGAAACTAGGCTTGGGTAAAAATCCTTTTTATCAAGAAACCGTTGCCCTCTCTGGCGTTATGAATTATAACAAAGAGGTGAACGAACAGGTATTGCTGGTGCCACTATCCTTCGCCCAAGAATTTTATCCATCCAAACGGGTTTCAGGCCTCCTAATATCTTCCCGGACGGGCGATGCCCTCGCCTTGAAAAAGAAAATTCTAGCAACCTTTTCTACCGGTTTTCGAGTTCAAACAAACGAAGAGAAAAACCAACTCATTTTTAAAACGAGCCAGTCTGAAAAGCAAATAGTGTTAGCCATCCTAGGATTTATTTTTATCCTCTCCATGTTTAATTTAGTAGCATCGCTTACCATGATTTTTATTGAAAAGGAGAAAATGTTTAGACCTATGGTTGCCATGGGATTCACCCTACCAAAAGTACAGGCTGTTTTTTATACGGTTGGGATTATGATTACAACCATAGGCATCACAACAGGCATGCTATTAGGACAGGCGTTGGTTTTTCTTCAAGAACAGTTCGCTTTGATCATCATTCCGGGCACCAACAAGGCCTTTCCTATGGCGTTTAAACCGTTACAATCTTTTTCCATTTTGGGTATTTTGTTTTTTGTAGGAATACTGGCCTCCTGGGGTACGGCAACATTTTTAACCAAATCAGTAAAAAAGGATTTTTATTTGTTCAATGAACGTTAATTATTAGCTATATTTGCCCCGAAAAAATAAACACAATTTCATGATTAAAGGCAAAATTTCTCAAGTTATTGGTCCTGTGGTAGACATTACGTTTGAAAATGAAACCGCGTTACCCACCATATATGATGCATTAGAAGTTCGAAAAGCGGACGGTGTCCGTGTCGTTCTAGAAGTCCAAGCGCACGTTGGAGAAAACGCAGTTAGGGCGGTTTCGATGGATTCCACGGACGGGTTTACTCGAGGAATGGAAGTTGTTTCCACCGGTGATGCAATTAAAATGCCTACGGGAGAAGAAATTAAAGGCCGATTGTTCAACGTCGTTGGGGACGCCATAGACGGTATTGGCACCGTTGATAATAAAAATGGACTACCAATTCACCGTGAGGCACCTAAATTTGAAGATTTATCGACGGCAACCGAAATTCTATTTACTGGAATTAAAGTAATTGATCTTATCGAACCTTACGCCAAAGGAGGGAAAATTGGTTTGTTTGGTGGCGCCGGTGTGGGGAAAACGGTACTTATTCAAGAGTTAATCAACAATATTGCTAAAGGACACGGTGGTTTGTCTGTTTTTGCAGGAGTTGGTGAGCGAACCCGCGAAGGGAATGACTTGTTACGCGAGATGTTAGAGGCGGAAATTATCAAATATGGTGATGAATTCATGCATTCCATGGAAGCTGGTGGTTGGGATTTGACCAAAGTGAACATGGAAGAAATGAGAGAGTCAAAAGCAACATTCGTGTTTGGACAAATGAATGAGCCTCCTGGGGCTCGCGCGCGAGTAGCCTTATCTGGTTTGACCATTGCCGAATATTTTAGGGATGGTGAAGGAGGCGGTCAAGGAAAAGACATCTTGTTTTTCGTAGACAACATTTTCCGATTTACGCAAGCTGGTTCTGAAGTTTCTGCACTTCTTGGTCGTATGCCTTCAGCAGTGGGTTATCAACCAACGTTAGCCACAGAGATGGGCGCCATGCAAGAGCGTATTACCTCTACAAAGAGCGGATCGATCACGTCGGTTCAAGCGGTATATGTTCCTGCGGATGACCTTACCGATCCAGCACCAGCAAATACGTTTGCCCACCTAGATGCTACTACGGTTCTTTCCCGTAAAATTGCTGAACTTGGAATTTATCCTGCGGTTGATCCCCTTGATTCTACCTCAAGAATTCTGACCCCAGAAATTGTTGGGGAATCGCATTACAATTGTGCTCAAAGGGTTAAAATTACCCTTCAACGATATAAAGAACTTCAAGACATCATTGCCATTTTGGGGATGGATGAACTCTCAGAAGAAGATAAAATGGTGGTTCATCGTGCAAGAAGAGTTCAACGCTTTTTGTCGCAACCATTCCATGTTGCAGAGCAATTCACCGGAATTCCCGGGGTTTTCGTGGATATCAACGACACCATAACAGCTTTCAATGAAATTCTGGATGGTAAATACGACCAATATCCAGAGGCAGCCTTCAATTTAAAAGGAGGTATTCAGGAGGTTGTTGAAGCGGGTGAAAAAATGTTACAAGAAGCCTAGTTTGTATGACCCTAGAGATATTATCCCCTGAGGCGGTTTTATTTAATGGATTGGTAGAGTACGTTACGCTGCCAGGAACAAGCGGCGTATTCCAAATTCTCCCAGGACACGCGAGTATAATTTCTGCTTTGAAGAAAGGTCACGTTCGCTTTAAAATTGCTGAATCTCCTTCTCACATGGATGCAGGCGTTTTGGAAGACGGTCAGAACGATTGTTTTTCACTCCTTATTCAAGGAGGCGTAATCGAAATGGATGACAACAAAGTAGTGCTTCTCGCTGAATAGTACTTCTGAAGGATAATAGATTTTAAAAGCCGCATTAGTTTCTTTACCTTAGCTTCATTACAGATGGAAGAATTTCACCAATATAATGCGCTCAACAAGGTTCCACAGCATGTTGCCATCATTATGGATGGAAACGGACGATGGGCAAAAAACCTCGGGAAAGATAGGCTATATGGTCATACACATGGGGTAGAATCCGTACGAGAAACCGTAAAGTCTTGCATGGATCTTGGAATTAAATACCTAACCTTGTACGCGTTTTCCACCGAAAATTGGTCCCGCCCGAAAGATGAAGTTGACGGTTTGATGACCTTGTTGGTGTCGGCCATTTCAGAGGAAATGAAATCCTTAAACGAGAGCGGTGTTCGTTTTAGAACCATTGGGGACATTTCTAAATTGCCCCCATCGTGTGTAGACAGCCTGCAAGAGGCGGTGAAATTTACTTCCAAAAACAATCAACTCAACTTGGTCCTCGCATTAAACTATTCAGCGCAAGAAGAGATAATCCATGCGACGCAAAAAATAGTTGGGGAAATTTCCGAAGGCACGTTGAAAAAAGAGGATATCACAAAAGGGCTTTTTTCCCATTACCTATATACTGCGGAAATTCCTGATCCTGAATTAATCATTCGTACCAGCGGAGAACATCGATTAAGTAATTTTATGCTTTGGCAAGCTGCGTATGCAGAGCTTCATTTTACCCCCGTTTTTTGGCCGGAATTTAGAAAAGAGCATCTCGTTGCCGCGATTGAAGATTTTCAACATCGTCAACGAAGGTTTGGTAGAACCTCTGAACAAGTAGTGTTATAATGAAAAAAATTTCCCTTTGCTTCCTGCTTGTTGGTTATCACATGGTCATGGGTCAAATTGCCGGTGGGCGTTTGGACAGTACAGCCTATCTTTATGGCGACCCCACTACTTATGAAATTGGTCCTATCCGTGTTGTTGGAGCGGACAATTTTGACCCACAAGCAATTAAAGCGGTAGCAGGGCTTAGGCAGGGTCAAAAAATAACGCTTCCTGGTGATAAAATCAGCGAAGCGATTAAAAACCTTTGGAAGGAGGAGTTGTTTTCTAACGTCTCCATTGCTTTGGACAAAGAAATAGCGGGTATACTGTATTTAACCATTCAACTTACCCCACGACCTAAATTATCGCATTTCAAATTTAAAGGAATTCCTAAACGCGAAGCGGACAAGTTAAGGGATGAAATCTCTTTGTTTTCAGGAAAAACAATTACGGAGAATTTACTATTTCAAACGGCCTCAAAAATTAGAGGGTATTTTCGGGAAAAAGGATACTATACCGTTGGTGTCGATATAAAACGTGTTAAAGACACCATCATGAATAACTCAGAAGTTTTTGTGATTGATATTGACCGTGGGGAACGCGTAAGCATTAAGGAGGTCAATTTCGTTGGCGTCGAAAGCATTCCTCAATGGAAACTGTTTTTTGCGATGAAGGACACACGAAAAAAAACGATTTTATCTGTTTTTAAACGTTCAAAATTCACCCAATCTACCTATGAGAAGGATAAAAAATCGTTGATTGAAAAGTTTTACAACGAAGGATTAAGGGATGCTCGAATCATCAGAGATACGGTTTATTTTTTGGATGCAAAAAATTTAATCATCGACATCCAAATAGACGAGGGAAGTAAATACTACTTTGGAAATTTTGAATGGATTGGAAACACGAAGTATCGTTCTTCACTATTGGATTCTGTATTAGGGATTAAGTATGGGGATGTTTACAATAAAGTGTTACTTGATAAACGTTTAAATGGGGGAGAAGACGGTAGGGATATTGCTTCCTTATATATGAACAAAGGCCATTTGTTTTTTCAAATTATTCCTGTCGAAGAAGGCGTAAAAAACAACCACATTAATCACCAATTACGCTTATTAGAAGGAAAAGAAGCCCGTTATGGACGTATATACGTTAAAGGAAACAATAAAACAAATGACCAGGTAATCTATCGAGAAATTCGCACAAAACCTGGAGATTTATTTAATAAAGAAGACATAATTAGAACACAACGGGAATTGGCCCAACTTGGGTTTTTTAATGAACAAACCTTAAAGGTAAATCCTTTACCGAATCCGGAAAACGGTACGGTTGATATTGAATACATTGTAGAAGAAAAATCTTCTGATCAAATCGAACTCTCTGGAGGTTATGGTGGGGCCGGTCCAACGGGAGGAGGAAGAGTTATCGGAACCTTGGGATTGACGTTTAATAATTTTTCCACGAAAAATTTCTTTAAAAAAGAGGCTTGGACCCCATTGCCTGGAGGTGATGGCCAACGAATTTCACTTCGGGCACAATCCAATGGTCGTTTTTATCAGGGATACAACTTTTCATTCACAGAACCTTGGTTGGGAGGTAAAAAGCCAAATTCACTTTCCGTTTGGACCAATCATACCGCCCTTTCTTCGAATGGCCTGTTAAAAACCAATCCTGCCTACACGGGAATTTCGATTAGTTCTGTTGGAGTTGGTTTGCAGCGCAGAAAAAAGTGGCCGGATGATTATTTCACGGCGTATTATGAACTGAGTTACCAATACTACGATGTCAACAATGATTTTCGGTTTCCAATTTTCCCAAAGGGATATTCAAATGACATCGCATTAAAGTATGTCTTACAGCGATCTTCCGTAAGTGCTCCCATTTACCCTCAAAGCGGTTCTAACTTTACGCTAACGGCAAAATCAACGTTTCCATATTCCTTTTTTGAAAAGGATGTCGATTATGCAAGCATGAGTCTTAGTGAACGCTTTTTATATCTTGAGTATTTTAAGTTTAAGTTTACGGGGGAGTGGTATATTCCACTTTCCTCCAATCGTAAATTGGTCTTGATGCCTCGTTTTGGATTTGGCTACATCGGCGCATATACCAAGGCTAAAGGAATAACGCCTTTTGATCGATTCACCATGGGAGGTAGTGGATTAACCGGTGTTAACCAACTAGGGGGAAGAGAAATCATTGCCTTACGAGGATATGAAGATCAAGCCTTGTCTTCCGCGGGTTCGGATCCAATCATTGCAAAGTACACCTTGGAATTAAGATATCCAATTTCTCTGAATCCTCAAGCGACCTTTTATGTTACCGGGTTTTTAGAAGCAGGAAATACCTACCCTGACTTTAATCGATTTAATCCTTTTAATGTAAAACGTGCTGCGGGGGTAGGAATCCGTGTATTTCTGCCTATGTTTGGTATGCTTGGCTTGGACTATGGCTTTGGCTTCGATCGCTTAGATCCGTGGGCTAGTGGGTATGGAGGCCCGTCTGATGCATCCATCATAAAGAAAGGATTTTATCCTAAATTAAGTTTCACCATTGGCATGAACCTTGGTGAGTTGTAGAAAAATCCTAATTAATATTGTAACTTCGTTTTCTGATAAAATTGCAGATGAAAATTAAATTCCTATTAATCGCTTTTCTTTTCTTTTTAAATGGGCTTTTGCAAGCCCAGACGTATGCATTTATCGATTCAGAATATATTTTGGATAATGTGCCTGAATACAAAGAAGCAAAGGAGAAATTAGATAAAATGGCGGACACTTGGACCAAGGAAATCGAAGAGCGCTTTGCGGTGATAAAGACACAAAAAGACAATTTTAACAAAGAAGAAATCCTTTTACCACAAGAAGAAAAAGCGAAGAGAAAAGAAGAAATCGAAAAATTAGAAAAGGAAACCATAGATTTACAAACGCAGCGGTTTGGACTGAACGGAGACTATTTTATTAAACGTCAAGAACTCATTAAGCCGATTCAAGATCGAATTTATACCGCCATGAAAAAAGTAGCCAAATCGGATGGTTACACCTTTGTTTTTGATAAATCAAATCAGAGCAATTTGATCTATGCGGACAAAGAAGCGGACATAAGTAACCTTGTTTTAGAAGAAATGGGAATAGCCCAAGATTAATTTTAAATAACATAACCAATGAAAAAAATAGTTTTAATTCTTAGCGTAGTTTGTTCATTCTCCTTGAATGCTCAATCCAAATTGGCACACGTTGATTCACAACGATTGTTGGACTCTCTTCCTTCGTATAACAAGGCAGAACAAGAATTACAAAAATTTCAAGAAGATGGGCTGAACGATTTAGCGGCGTTGGAAAAGCAATTGAATGAAGCATATCAAAAATTGGATGCCATGAAGGATAAACTAACTCCGACCATGATGAAAATCGAGCAAGAGAAGGTGATGGCGCTAGATCAACGGTATCAACAAACCCAAAACATGTTAAAACAACAACTTCAAGCCTTACAAGGGGATTATATGCAGCCTATATTGAATCGGTTACAAACGGCAATAGAAACGGTGGCTGTTAGAAAAAAAATCGATTATGTGCTAGATGTAACGAATTTACTCTACTCAAAAACGGGGGTTGATATTACCGCAGAAGTAAAGGTAGAACTCAGCAAGCTTGATGCTGAGGCGATGAAAAAACCATAAGTAGAATCTTAAGGGCTTAGGCCCTTTTTTTATGTTAAACGGTTTGGAGGTCAAAGGAAGTATTGGATTTTTTGATTCAGGATATGGGGGATTAACCATACTTAAATCCGTTGCGTCGTTGCTGCCAGAGTTCAAATATGTTTATTTGGGTGACAACGCGCGAGCACCCTATGGAAATAAGTCCTTTGATCTTATTCATGAATATACGCTCGAAGGCGTCGCGTTTTTGTTTAGTCAAGGATGTGAGTTGGTAATCTTGGCTTGTAATACGGCCTCAGCCAAAGCGTTGAGAACCATTCAACGGCATGATTTGCCCCGGTTTGCCCCAGAAAAACGTGTTCTAGGGGTAATTCGCCCAAGCGCGGAAGAAATTGGTGCCTATTCAAAAAGTGGCTTTGTAGGAATATTAGGTACCGAAGGGACAATTAATTCACAATCGTATGTATTAGAATTAAAGAAAACGAGCCCTAGTACCAAGGTTATTCAACACGCGTGTCCGTTGTGGGTCCCTTTAATTGAAGAAGAGGCCTATGATACCGTTGCCGGGCGAATGATCATCGCAAAGGATCTTGAAGCGTTGTTCCATGAAAATGACCGGATCGATACCATCGTTCTTGCCTGTACCCATTATCCAATTATACAACACATTATCGAAGAACTAGTGCCTGAGGGGGTTCGTGTATTAACCCAAGGGCCTTTGGTAGCGGAAAAATTAAAAGATTACCTATTACGTCACGAAGCGTTAACTTTGCGGCTTTCTACCAGCGCATCGGTTGAATTTTTTACGACCGAAAGCACACCCTATTTCAATGCCCACGCCAGTAAAATTCTCGGTCAAGCGGTAAAAGCCCAACATATTCAATTAACTTCATAGCCCAATTTTATTCGTATGGAAATTTCAAAAGAATTGCACGACAGACTTGAATTACTCAATGCAAAATATCAAGCGATTGGACAAGATTTAATTTCATATTTAGATGGATTATTGTATTCGGATGTTACAACCTATTGGGACTATATTCAGATTGATACCCTTTTGAGTTTACAAAAACCCAAAACAAAGATTCAGGATGAGGTGATTTTCATTGTATATCATCAAATCACAGAGTTGTATTTTAAATTGGCTCTCCAAGAGTATAAATCGCTGGGGGAGGACTCAGCGCTAACCAAGGAACTATTTTTAATCCGGGTTTCGCGTATAAATCGCTATTTTGAAGCATTAATAAAAAGTTTTTCCATTATGGTAGATGGAATGGACCGCGATGCTTTTTTAAAGTTTAGAATGGCGCTTTTACCGGCAAGTGGTTTTCAATCCGCTCAATATCGAGAAATTGAAATTTATAGTACCGATTTTATCAATCTGGTTACTCCAGACGAACGAGGTTCATTTACAGTAAGTAGCGCTATCAACGAATTGTATAAACATATTTATTGGAAATCGGGCGCAACGGACCTTGAGTCTGGGAATAAAACGTTAACCTTAACCCAGTTCGAAGAAAAATATGGCGAAGGATTTATTACGCTAGGGGAGTATTGTCGAAGCCGCAACCTTTGGCAAATATATCTTAAACTTTTCTCGGATTCTCAGGGAGATCATAACATTAGAGAGGCCCTAAGGACGCTTGATTTGAATGTTAACGTTTACTGGCCTTTGGCCCATTATAAATCTGCCGTTCGATATTTAGCCAAGAAAGACCATGACGTTGCAGCGACTGGGGGAACGAATTGGCAAAAATACTTACCGCCTAAATTTCAAAAGCGAATCTTTTTCCCTTCGCTATGGTCCAAAGAGGAAAAAGAAAACTGGGGAAAAGGTTGGGTTGAAGAGGAGATTAGGGCCATGCTTAAAGGGGTTTAATATAGGTGCTTGTAAAATCAAAAGCACCAACCGAGGAAACGGTTACCCCTCTGCACTTTACATGAAAAACATAGACGAAGTCTTCGTATAGTACCGGTAGAATCCAGTTTTCTGATTGAAGGATTCCATCACAATTAGTAAAAAAATTATTCCGTGTCAACGGGGCCTTCTCTTTAATCGCCATTTGATAGTTTAGGTCATACGAAGCGGACAGCATTTTAGGAAACAATGGGTTTTGTTCCGCGGTATTCGGATTTTTACTGTAAAACAAGCTAAAATACGCCTCGGCGTCCGGGTAGTCTGGCGACCAACCAATTTTCCAAATATGTGCTTTGTTTTCTTTAATGGCTTGAATACGTCCATCGGGTGATACGGGATGTAAGGCGCAGGTAATATTTAATACCTTTTTTAAGCGTTCAACTAAATATTTGGTATAGACTAATGCGGTAGGATCGGTATTAGGAACAAAAAAATCAAGCGTTGGAAACGGATTTAAGGAACTATATCCTGCTTCTTTTAGTAATAAAACGGCTTGGTTTTCACTAAAGGTTTTATCAGCCATGTTACTATTATTGTAGAACATAGCATTTGGAGCAAATCCTTTCAAGGCAGGAATTCCATCCCCTGCAATTAATTCATTTGCTATGTAGTCACGATCAATAACAAGATCAAAGGCTTTTCGAACCGTGGGGTTTTTAAAGGGAGAAAAGGAAGGATTTAGGCAAAGCAATGAAACTTTCGCGCCAGGAATAACCAACACTTTATGGGGAAAGGTTTTAGGGTTATCCTTCAAATTAAAATCGCCCAATAAATCATTCACGTTTTGAGAGGGGATATCAAAAATAAAATCCAATTTTTGATTTCTAAAGGCAGCCAACTCCTTTTGTTTGCTGGAATAGATAGTAAATTCAATTGCTTTTAAATAGGGTAAAGACACGCCTTGGGCATCTTTTTTCCAATAGTTTGGGTTTGCTGATAATATGATTTTGTTTGGAGACCACACGTAAAGTTGAAAGGGACCTGTTCCGATAGGGTGTTTAATAATTTCTTCTTTATAATAGGCATATGCTTTTTTGGAAATTATACCGTATTTGGAGCTGGAGAGCACATACAAGAAATTCGGATAGGATCCTGTAAGCTGAAGCGCTACCGTGTATCGATCAACAATTTTTATTCCTTCAATTCCTTTACGGTCATCGGATTGATTATAAAATTCATTTCCACCTACTAATTTTCCTATGATCGCATCGCTCGATTGGTTTAACCTATTGCGACTGCAGGCTAATGTTAAGGTTAAGGCTACGTCTTCAGCCGTTAATTCTTCGTTTTCTCCTCCAAAGCAAACGTCTTGATGAAAATAAACGTTTTTTTTCAGTTTTAACGTTACGCAATTACCGGCGGCATTCCAAGCATATGATTGTATTAATCGAGGAATCAATACATTTTTGTCGGTTACATCGAACAGCGGCTCGAACAGGTTTCCTATAACTCGATGAGAATGTACATCCGTATTATACAGGGGGAACAGCGCGGTTTCAGGTTCGGGAAGCGCCAATTGAAGGGTGTTGTTGGCGTTTGCATTGATGGGCTTTTTATCGCCATTACCATTTGAATTGCACTGAAAAAATAAACAACTCGATAGGAATAACAGGCTAAAAGTAATCAATCTAAACATGGTGTCATTCGTTTTTTATAAGCACTAGGGTTCCCGATTGATTTTGATGCAAATATTTCAAATAATAGAATCCTTTGGATAACGCAAATGCATTAATTTCTTCTGCGTTGTTTAGCGAACCCACCAGAGCACCTCTCGCATCATAAAGGTACGTTTGCTCTAGCATTCTATTGAAATGAAAGACCGCATTAGAAGGGTTTGGATATACCCATATGGTTGGATTCTCTGGGGTTGCAAGGGATAAAATTCCTATAAATACGCTGTCCACCATTGAACACCCATTTTGATCCATTACGGAAACGGTGTACCATCCTTGTCCTAGGTATACCGCCATACTATCGGTTTGATGGTTTGGATCATTCCAAGCAAAGGCATAAGGAGAAACGCCTCCGGTTACCTGAACTGTGGCTGTTCCGTCCAAGGCGTTTGGAGCCGTTTCAGGCGTGTTGGAGAATAGGATATTTATCGGATTTGATGAAGGAACGCTAACATTCGCAGCGACTGATTGGCATCCGAGGCTATCTTGAACCACTATAGTATAGGGACCAGGAGCTAATCCAGTGATGGGCGTTTGAAGGTAGGTTTGATTATTGACCACATAGCTAAAACCGCCGTTTCCTCCTGAGGCATTAATTTCCAAACTTCCGTCTTCCGAATTAAAACAAAGAGGGGGAAATACTGAGGTTGAAACGGAAAGGGGTAACGGTTCTGAAAGCGTAAAGTTCAAGGTGTCAAAACAGGGACGCGCATCGGAAACGATAAGGGTATAAAGTCCTGGTGATAAATTCGAAATGGAGTCATTTATGGAACCATTATTCCAACTATACGATATGGGGGAAACAGCGCTAATCGAGTTTACCAGGATTGAACCGTCGTTATAGCCATAACAGCTAATGTGATGAAGTATGGAGGTGTCTACCAACGGGGGAGAGGCCGGAATCAATACAGAATCCACTACAACGCATCCAGCGGGGTGGGTAATGGTTATGCTTGCCCACCCTTCGGGTAGGGCATTGTTTGGTTTGGTAGTAATTCCATTTTCCCATAAGAACTGACACGTACTAAACATACAGGGGCATCCCGAACTATTGACCACTGCTTGACCGTTATTCCCACCAGGACAGGTAGGGGGAACGATGCCACCGAAGGTAATTACATAGGGATTAGTCAACGTGGCAGTATATATTTCATAGCAACCGGCATTATCCGTAACCTGAACGGTATAGGTTCCAGCTGAAACGTTTTGAAGGGAGGGAGACGTACTTCCGTTTGACCAAACAAACGTATAGGGTGGGGTTCCCAGCGTGGCTGACGGCATTACAGAACCGGTACTTGCCCCATTGCAATGAGGGTTAACCAAGGCCACGGATGAAATTAAACTACCTGGACCGCAATCGACGGATGTATTATGATATTCCCCATTATTAAGGGTTCCAAGATAACTTCCCCAAGCGACGCCTGGATTCGGAAAACCAAAATTCAGTTCTGCCCGAAGGGCATAAACCCCTTTCCAACCCATGACATTCGTGCTGTCGCGTTTGATGAGGTATACCAAATCCAAGGCATTGTCGCCATCTAAATTGGTAAATAAAGGGGTTGATCCAATATTAACGCCCGATTTTTCTGGAACAATTTCTTGCACGGAATGGTTTACAAAATCAAAGGATTGAAGGCGGTGTTTCCAAACCCCATTAACCATGTAATTCACGGCAAGAATTGCTTCATCTCGGCCATCATTATTCAAATCAACAGCGTTCCCCGAGGCGAATTGTAAATGACCAATGCTGTCTTTAAACACCTCCTGTCCCGTAGCTCCGTCGAGTAATACTTGATAATAATCGGTGTAACCAGAACTGCTGCCTTTCGCCAAGGACAAAAACACATCGGGGTTGTTGTTCCCTGTAAAGTTACCAATGACGGGTTCCGCACTTGATTCTGTATTGGCTAAATCATAGCTCCAATGTTGGGTGAAATTACTTCCTTTTATTTTGATCAATTTACCGCTGTATGATTGGATGTAGATGTTGTATTGGTTGTTATTGGTTTTGTATACCGATGCTGGAGCAATGAAGCCATAGGCTTGGTCTTGAGCTAAGGCGATGGAGGGGCTAAGGGTATTATTTAATAGGGCGCTTAAGGGACATGCCCAAAAACTACCTCCGAGGGTTTCTCCACCGGTGCCATAGAGCACCCATTGTACTCCATTTCCTTGAATATCTACTACTAAAGGAGAACAATACGTTTCTGCGCTATCGGGCACCACCGCTTTAGCCAAAAGGGTTCCGTTTAGCGCGTCTACGACCATCAAATGACCTGGAGGCCTCGTAGTATCCCAGACTGGCGCGGCGTGATCTCCTCCGTTGGTGACTAATAAATCCATTAGCCCGTCCCCATTTACGTCGTTAATGAATTGTGGGTTGTAAAAATTATATAATCCGCTGTCTCCAGGGTTAACGTTGTATGGAAAATAATCCCAAAGCAATGCCCCATTCGCGCCATTTATTGCTAATAATTGGGCTTGCCTCCCTGCGATGAATACATCCTTAATTCCATCGTTGGTAATATCCTGAAATATTGCACTTCCAAAAACCTCGTTGCGCGAGGCCCTTTTCCACATCAAGGATCCGTCAACACCATTTACGGCCATGATGCCATTTTGACTGAATACCCCGTCGGTGCCACCACCGAAAACGATGTCTTTAATTCCATCGTTGTTTAAATCACACGCACGAGGAGAAGATAGCGTAGGAATAGAGTCAATAAAAAACTGCCAGTTTTGGGCCGTAATCTGGGCTGTAATAAAAATAAAAAAGAGGGGAAGGTATCGTTTCATCGTTTATAATACAGGATTAAGGTATAAAGGTAAAAAAATCGAGGTCAAGATAAAAACACCTCTTTGGTTGAACGAAGGATAAATCATATCTTTGCAGCTAACGGCTCCGTGGCGCAACTGTTCCTAAAGGGTATTTCAGTTGCACCCTAGCCAAACAACGGCTCCGTGGCGCAACTGTATAGCGCATCAGATTTCGGCTCTGAGGGTTGCAGGTTAGAATCCTGCCGGGGTCACAAGCGAAAAACCTAGCGAAAGGGCTGGGTTTTTTGTTTTTTATGATGGGGTTAAATCGATGTAGTGTGGGTGAGTTGTCAGTCTTTAGTTTGTGTATTTTTATTCCATGAAAATTCAAGTGGGAGAACCACGATTTTTGGATAAGGTTTCTGTGAACCCCGGGGTATACCAGTTCTTTAATGAGTCGGGCACCTTGCTTTACGTTGGAAAGGCAAAAAACCTAAAAAAACGAGTAGGTTCTTATTTTTCTAAGCAGCATACTGATGCGAAAACTCGGATTTTAGTCAAGCAAGTAGCCTATGTGATGGTTTCCCTCGTTCAAACCGAAATGGATGCCTTATTGTTAGAGAACAATTTGATCAAACAAAATCGCCCCAGGTATAATATATTGTTAAAAGATGACAAGACATATCCTTGGATTTGTATTCGTAAAGAACCCTTTCCTCGGGTCTTTTTAACCCGGAAACGCTTTAGGGAAGATGATTTGTATTTTGGCCCATATCCCAAGGGATCAACCCCAAAAGTTCTCCTAGGTTTGATTCGCGAAATGTATCCTCTTCGAACGTGTTCGCTTGACTTATCGCCCAATAAGATAGACCAAAAAAAGTATAGTGTTTGTTTAGAATATCATCTAAAACGATGCCTTGGTCCATGCGTAGGATTTCAACAAGCCTCATCGTATGATCGTTATATTGATGAAATAAAAATGCTATTGAGCGGCAGAACTTATCCCTTACTTCAAGCATTGAGGTCCGAAATGCAAGGTCACGCCAAGGTATTAGCCTTTGAAGAGGCACAAGCATGTAAGGTTAAAATAGATGTTTTAGAGACTTACCATTCGAAATCTGCCATGGTTAATGACCCGCGCCTATCCTTTGATGTACTGACGTTGGAAAAACGGCATACAACCTTGTTTTATCATTATGCGTGGGTCAGAGAGGGACGAATAGATCTTTCCATTGCTGAAAAAACTTCTTTCCCGTTGGATAATACCATAGCGGAAACGGTAGGGTTGGTTTGGATCTCCCTAAGGGAGCGCTTTAAGAGCGACGCCAAGGAAGTAGTTACGAATGTTTTACCCCAAGAAGCGATAGAAGGCTATCAATTTTCGTCTCCTCAAAAGGGAAATAAACATAAAATCCTTTCTTTTTCACTTACAAACTTAACGTTTTCTACCACTGGATTGGAACGCCATAATACCTCCATAGACAACGAAACCAGGATCGATTGCCTGCAACGAAATTTACGACTTCCCTTCTTGCCAAGGCACATTGAGTGTTTTGATAATTCAAACATTCAAGGAACGAATCCTGTTGCGGCTTGTGTTGTCTTTAAGAATGGCTTACCGGCCAAGGATGAGTATCGTCATTTTCATGTAAAATCCGTAGATGGCCCAGATGATTTTGCGAGCATGCGGGAGATCGTATTTCGCCGCTATAACCGGTTGATAAAAGAACAAAAGTCGCTTCCAAACTTAATTGTAATCGATGGTGGAAAAGGACAACTTTCAGCGGCCTTGTCAGCTTTAGAAAGGTTATCCCTTCGTGGTAAAATACCAATTATTGGCCTTGCTAAGCAATTAGAAGAAGTGTTTTTTCCTGGAGACAAGCACCCTATTCTTTTAAAAAATGATAATCCCGGGTTATTGTTGCTACGGCACATTCGAAATGAAGCCCATCGTTTTGGTATTACCTTTCATCGCAATCAGCGCAGTAAAAACTTCATTCGTTCTGAATTTTTAGCATTGGAAGGAATCGGGGGCAAAAGTGCCGAGAAAATCCAGCAACATTATCCTACTTTAGCATCCTTTATGTCCGCGAATGAGGCGGAACAAGACGAGAAACTCGGTAAGGCCTTGGCCGATAAAATTCGAAAAACGGCGCTTTAATTTTTAATAAAGGGTAAGGATGTAATCCCTCCTTGACCACTCAACACTAAGGTATATTTGCCTGCAGCAAGCGACTGGGTATCCATCATAAGTACATTGGAACCGATGTTTGTATTGAGTGTATACGCTTGAAGGATTTTACCGTTGGCATCGAAAACAAGGGCTTTAACTGACCCAGACGAAAGGGCGTTAAAACGAACACATACCTCATCATCAACCGGGTTTGGAAAAAGGGTTGCCGCTGTAAAATCCTCGGATTCATGGGTGTTTAAAACTACTGTATTGGATGGAGAACCATTATACAAGTTAATATCATCCAAGTAAAAATTATTTCCACCTTCCCCTTCGAATCGGAATTTAACACGGAAATTTTGCTCAAAATAGTTGCTGGTAATATTGGTCATGTGGACGGTAACCCAATCGGCTTGGCTACTTGGTTTCCAACTGGTTGACGCCGTTTGATCGCTTAATTGATTTCCTCCGAGCGTCTTACGTTGAACCCAAGTCTCGCCACAGTCTCCGGTTATAAACACCTTTAAATATTCGTAGTCGGCCGAGGTTTTTTTACGGTAGGCATATCGGAAGCTTAGGGTTACGGCACCGCTTGCTGGAACCACTGCTAAATCGATAGGAGCAGTTATGAGTTCATCTATATTCGATGGGGCTTGACCAAAATTCACAAGTTTTGCGCATTGATTCCCGGAGTACCCTGTGGTGTATTCAATAGTAAAACCATTGTTGTTTTCTTGGTTGTATACTTCCCAATTCATCAAATTGTTTAGAGTGGCATAATTCTCAAAGCCTTCCCAGAATGGAATCGTCGTAGGAGCCAGTAATACACGTATGAAGTTGTTTTTAACCTCTGTATCATTCGTTCCCCCATCGGTTGAGGTGAGCGAAACGTTGTATACTCCTGGGGTATTGTAAACAATCACCGGGTTTTGTGTTGTGGAAGAGTTCGGCGTGCCACCTGTAAAGGTCCAATTCCATCCCGTAACTAAATTGTAGGAATCATCGGTAAACTGTAAGGTATCTCCAACACAAATGGTCGTGCGCGACGAGGTAAAGTCTGCCTTACAAAGGTAGGGTGTAAGTCCGGCGCCCACGGCTGTTAGATTCGCTTGAGACACCACATTTGCCCTTCCGGTATTATTGCTTTGTAACGCCGTTCTCATTCGAGTTTTTTGTCCTTGGGTAAACATTTTAGAACAATAGGAATAGTCCATGTAGTTTTCCACGTTATCACGAATATTGAATCCCCAATATGCATTGTCTGAATTACACGTATTAGAACTCATGATGCACGCTTGAACCCCAATGCAATTTGGAGTATCTTGTACATTGTCATCGGTGGAACAACTAGACGCAGTGCCTGGGTTGTTGTTTGGCCCCCATGTATGATCTAGGTTTAACCAATGACCCACTTCGTGTGTCATCGTTCGGCTTGCACCCACAGAACTGGTACCAAATGACCCTACATAATCGTGAAGTATCCAAATACCATTGGTCATTTGGGTTCCGGACCAACCAGAAGGTTTTGTGGTGTAACCGGCGGCTCCACCGATATCCCCACAGATGAATACGTTTAAGTATTTGTTCCCGGGCCAAGCACCATTGTATACATCGTTTCCTGCTACGATCGCATCGACTTGATTCCCACCGTCGCTGCCATCGTAACTCAGGGGAGAAAGGGTGCGCGTAATCCCTTTAAAGCACTGGCCATTAGGGGCTTTTGTAGCCAATAAAAATTCCACTTCAATGTCTGCAGGCATCCCTTGGAACTCTGCATGCACGTTGTTTGCGTCTTGGTTCAGAAGCCTGTAATCTCGGTTGAGTATTGTTAATGCATCAAAGATTTGCTCGTCGGAGATGTTTTCTATTCCGTTATTATGAAGGACATGAAATACCACAGGGATTTTGTATACCGTGGCTTTTTCTTGGGGTTTTTTAGCAAGGATTTCCATTTCCAATGCATCTAAAATACGTTGCGCAACATAGTCAGGATTTTCCTCTAATTCAGCCATTTTTTTATGGGTTTGGCAAAATTCAACTCCCTCTCCCTCTCGGGCATTGGTGGGGTCGAAAGGATTTTTTTTCTTGGTTTGTCCAAACGTAGTGAGCACAATAAAACAAAAGAGCAGCGTGGTAGATCTAGTCATGGTATTTATTTTCGGGTCTAAAATACGAATTAATTATACGTTATTCAAACGCCCATAAGGCATCATTGTTCACTTTCCCTATCTTTGTTGCATGAAAGCTAAAAAAGCCAGTGAATCTCATTCGATTACCACCCACGTGGTGCTTCCTAATGACACCAATACCTTGGGGAATTTATTTGGAGGCCAATTATTGGCGTGGATGGATATTGTAGCAAGCGTTGCGGCTCACCGGCATTGCAAGCGCGTAGTCGTTACCGCTTCGGTGAATAGTGTATCTTTCAGAAAACCCATTCCTGCATCTTCCATTGTTACCCTCGAGGCAAAGGTGTCTCGCTCGTTTAGTAGCAGTATGGAAATTTTTGTGGATGTATACGTGGAGGATCATGTTACAGGAATTCGCGAAAAGTGTAATCAAGCCATCTACACCTTTGTGGCAGTGGATCAAAATGGTGGCCCCATTCAAGTGCCTGAAATTATACCTGAAACAGCGGAGGAAATCGAACGCTTTGAGGGTGCTTTTCGACGAAGGGAGTTGAATTTAATTCTTGCAGGAAAAATGAAACCATCGGAAGCCGTTGAAATCAAAAAATTATTTTTAGATGATGCGGTATAGGTTACTCGTTCTTTTTGGAATCTGTGGCACCATGCTTTTTGGACAATCGTTGTCCGGTAATTGGTTTGGCACCTTAGATGCCATGGGACAAAAACTCCCGTTGGTATTACACTTAAGGGATAGTGTAGGCATTTGGAGTGGAACCCTTGATAGCCCGAAACAGCAAGCGAATGGCATTCCTTTGTCTACGGTTAGTGTTTACGGTAAGAAATTGCGTTTTACCATAGAAAAATTGCAGGCCTCCTATGAAGGCGAATTAAACGATGCTATGGTTGTTCATGGCACATTCAAACAAGGCCAGTTTAAAGCCGAACTTGATTTTAGTCAACAAGCAATTACAGTCCAAGAGGTAAAAAAAAAACAAGATCCTAAAGAACCGTTCCCGTATTTACAAGAAGAAGTTCGAATTAAGAATCCAATCGGTAATTTTTCATTAAGTGGAACCTTGACGCTCCCTGAACAAGAAAAAACAATTAAGGTGCCGTGTATTATTTTAATTACTGGAAGTGGAGCTCAAGACCGCAACGAAGAAATTCTTGGGCATCGTCCGTTCCTTGTTTTAGCCGATCGTTTAACGCGTGCTGGTTATGCCGTTTTACGTATGGATGACCGTGGGACCGGTAAATCTGAAGGCGTTTTTAATGGCGCTACTTCGGCTGATTTTGCAACGGATATTGAGGCCGCAATCGCGTTTGTAAAATCCCTTTCGTACCTCGATGCGCAAAAAATCATCCTCATGGGCCACAGTGAGGGAGGGATTATTGCCAATATCGTAGCAGCCAAACATACCGAAACATTTGGTGTGATTTCGTTGGCCGGACCAGGGGTGTTGGGTTCTACCTTGTTAATAGAACAACAGGTATTAATCTCAAATGCGGTGGGTGCTTCCAAAAGGGAATTGAAACAGATACGGGCCTTTTCCGAATCGTTTTATCCCTTATTAACCTTAGATTCAATACCTATTGTAATGAAAAACGCTGAAGTATTTTTAACTAAATATGCTAAAACCATAAAGAAAAAAGAGCTTCAGAAAAACGGTATAACCGATCGTAAAGAATGGGTAAAGATGAATGTGGACGCCTATGTTAATCCTTGGATGCTCTATTTTTTAAATTATGACCCTAGGATTGATTTGAAAAAAATTGATTGTCATTACCTCGCCTTGAACGGAACCACGGACTTACAAGTTCCGGCTAAAATGAATTTAGAAGCGATTG
>JBJTWF010000180.1:0-10271 GCA_046081565.1 Flavobacteriales bacterium
GGTTACGGTATCTTCCGTTTGCACATGATCAATAATACCCCGCCCTAAACCAACGATTAATTGAAGGGATCCTTCGGGTAGGATATTCGATGCAATGATATCGCGCACTACTACTTCTGTAAGAAAACTGGTGTATTCAGAGGGTTTTACTACGGCAGGGACCCCGGCCATTAAATTTACCGCGATTTTCTCCAACATTCCCCATATGGGAAAATTAAACGCATTGATGTGCACCGCCACGCCTTGTTTTGGAAGCATGATATGATGCCCAATAAACGTTCCATTTTTTGAAAGAGGTGCGGCAATTCCGTCAATGTAATATGGCAAATCAGGAAACTGTCGGCGGAGCGAAGCGTTGGCAAAGAGGTTACCAATTCCACCTTCAATATCAATCCAAGAATCAATCCGCGTGGCACCCGTAAACGCGCTCACTTCATAATACTTCTCTTTTCGCTCCATTAAATAAAGGGCAAGGGCTTTTAGCATTCGACCCCGTTCCTGAAAGGTCATTTTTCGTAAGGGATTACCCCCTACAGTTCTACCATAGTTCAATACCTCAGAAAAATCGATTCCTGCACTCGATACCTCACCGATTTTTACGCCAGTAATGGCATGAAATTGTTCTGTTTCTACCCCATCACCACTAACCCATTTCCCTAAAATATAGTTTTGAAAAGTTTGCATTTGATCTTAAATTACGCTTGGTAAAAGTAACGAAATAAACGAATTGTAACAGGCTAATCGTCCGCTTTTAATACCTGAAGTTTTTCAAATGCATCTTTGATATGGGCTATGGGTTCTATTACCAGTCGAAGTTTCTCTTCTTTTTGAACCAACCGATATCCGTTGCCAAGGGCCGTAATTCGATGAAGGAGTATCGTAAACTGTTCGGTTTCGTAAAAAGGGGATTGGGGATTCGAAATAAAAGACCCTACTAATTTCCCTGACTTGACCACCACCCGCTCCATGCCTAGGGATTGAGCCAACCAACGCAATTGAAAAGAAAACAAAAGTTCTTTTCCAGCCTTTGGAATGGGTCCAAAGCGGTCAATTAGATCCCTTTTAAAAGCGTCCAATTCTGCTTCGGTTTTTAAATTATCCATGGCTTGATATAAACTTAAGCGTTCTGCTACTTGATTCACATACGTGTCCGGTAAACGCACTTCGAAATCCGATTCAAAAACACATTCATTGACATAGGAAGTGAACTGATCGGAAGTGCGTTCATCAAAAAGGGTTTTAAATTCGGTTTCGCGCAATTCTTGCAGGGCCTCATTGAGGATTTTTTGGTACATCTCAAAACCAATTTCTGATATGAATCCACTTTGCTCACCTCCAAGCATGTTTCCTGCTCCCCGAATATCCAAGTCTTTCATGGCTATGTTGAATCCGCTGCCTAGGTCCGAAAACTGCACCAGCGCTTCAAGGCGTTTACGTGCCTCAGAATTCAATACACTAAAACGCGGTGCAATGAGGTAGCAAAACCCTTTCTTGTTGCTTCTTCCCACCCTTCCACGTAACTGATGCAAATCGCTTAGACCAAAGGAGTGGGCCTCGTTAATGATGATGGTATTGGCATTGGAAATGTCAATTCCTGACTCAATAATGGTGGTAGCAAGAAGGACGTCGTAATTGCCTTCCATAAAGTCCATCATTACTTTCTCTAACTTTTCTCCATCCATCTGGCCGTGACCTATACCCACCCGTAAGCCCGGACACAAGCGTTGTAATAAGCCCGAAATCTCCATTAAGTTAGACACCCGATTATTCACAAAAAACACTTGTCCTCCCCTACTTACTTCGTAAGAAATCGCATCTCGGATAATTTCTTCGTCGAAGGAAATAATCTCTGTTAATACCGGTTGGCGATTCGGAGGAGGCGTGTTAATGATGCTCAAATCACGTGCGCCCATCAACGAAAACTGCAGCGTTCTTGGAATGGGAGTAGCCGTTAGCGTTAACGTGTCTACGGTGGCACGAATGGTCTTTAATTTATCCTTTACCGCAACCCCAAATTTTTGTTCTTCATCGACGATCATTAACCCAAGGTCCTTAAATTTTACCTTGCCTGAAACGAGGGCATGCGTTCCAATGAGGATATCGATTTTACCTTCCTTTAAACGCGCCAACGTTTCGGTCGTATCTTTGGTAGATTTGAATCGATTGATAAAATCTATAGTGCAGGGAAGTTCTTTAAGCCGTTCCTTGAAGGTTCTAAAGTGTTGCATAGACAAAATGGTCGTGGGAACCAACACGGCCACTTGCTTTCCGTCGCAAATGGCTTTAAAAGCCGCACGAATGGCCACTTCCGTTTTACCAAAACCCACATCCCCGCACACTAAACGATCCATAGGCAGTGCGGATTCCATATCTTTTTTTACATCACTTGTCGCTTTCATTTGATCCGGAGTATCCTCATACATAAAAGATGCCTCCAGTTCATTTTGTAAATAAGAATCCGGAGAAAAAGCAAAACCAGGTTGAGCCTTTCGCTTAGCGTACAGCTGTATTAGGTCATACGCCAGTTCTTTTATTTTCTTTTTAGTTTTATTCTTTAACGCAGACCAAGCTTGGGTTCCTAGCTTATTTACTTTAGGTATTGCACCTTCCTTAGCTGTAAATTTGGCAATACGGTGCAAGGAATGAATTCCGACGTACAATACATCTCCATCTTTATATACCAACCGAACGGCCTCTTGTTGCTTACCATTTACATCAATGGTTTCCAGCCCTGAAAACATACCTACTCCGTGGTCAATGTGGGTGACATAATCTCCTTTTTGTAAATTATAAAGTTCCTTTAAGGTCAGGGCTTGGTTCGCCTGACGAAAGCCCTCTTTCAATTGGAACCTGTGATACCGTTCAAAAACCTGATGGTCCGTATAGCACACTACCTTTTCTTCAGGCAAGACAAATCCCTCGTGCAAGGCAAAATGGTTCCTTGTTAAGGGGATTCCGCCTCCAGTATCTTCGAAAATCTGTTCAAGTCGCTCTAATTGCTTTGCTTGATTTGAAAAGAAATGTAAATGGAATCCTTTGGATTGATAGGCTTCCAAATCCGCCCTTAAAAAGTCAAAGTTCTTGTTAAAAGCAGGTTGGGCGTTGCATTCAAAAGTTTGCGTTTGGGAATGGTTATCCGTGCCCCCCATACCCCAGCATATTTTTGCCATTCTAGCTGAAGATTCCTGCCATTGCGTAATGGTTAAATACAATTCATCAGGTGGGGTGGCTTTTATTTCCGAATGCAAACCTTGATATATCTTTTCTGCCTTACCTTGCATGGATTGAATGCGGTCTTCCAACACTTCCATGTTTTGAATCCAACACAGGGCATTCGTACCTAAGTATGAGAATAAATCGGTAACCTCTGTGAGTAAGTGCGTAGACTGGACGTTTGGCAGGATTTGGAAAAAGGCAAAAGTTGCCTGGGATAATTGTGTTGTTGGATCAAAACTTCGAATTGACTCCACCTCATCACCAAAAAACTCAATGCGATACGGATGATCTGAGGAAAAGGAAAACACATCTACAATCCCCCCGCGAATGGCAAATTGTCCCGGATGGTAGACAAAATCCACCCTTTCAAAGTGATATTCCAATAATAACTCATTAAGAAAATCCAGGGAATACTCCTTTCCTGCCTCCACTGTCATTGTATGAAGTTCCAACTTCTTTTGGGTAATTACCTTCTCAAAAAGGGCTTCTGGATAGGTAACGAGTAAAAGGTCTTTTCCTGCCGCCATTCGCTCCAATACTTCGGCGCGATACACAACGTTGGCATTATCGGTTTCTTCTAATTGATATGGCACCTTCATCGATGCTGGGAAAAACAATACGGGATAAGAATCCCCATTGATGCCTTGAAGGTCGTTCAGAAAATACGCTGCAGATTCTTTGTCCTCAAGAATAAAGAGGTGTTTTCCTCCTTTGAGGTGAGCCAACCCTGAAGCAAAAAGCGCCACAGAGGAACCAACAAGCCCTTGCCAACAGATATTTTTTTGTCCCTTTCGCAACGCATCCATGGTTGCTTGGAGAGAGGGAGATTGTTTTACAATAGAAAGGGCCGAAGGGTGCAGCATGAAAGGTGCAAAGGTAGATAAACAAGAAAAAAATAGGCTTGTTTACGTTAAAAAAGTCATGGCCTTTTCCACCATGCTTTTGGACCCAATATAATAAGGAACCCGTTGATGAAGGGTAGTGGGTTGAATTTCCATTATCCGCTCACGACCTGTTGTAGCAAGACCACCCGATTGTTCAGCTATAAAGGCTAAGGGATTACACTCATAAAGAAGCCTTAATCGTCCCTCCGGAGCTGCGGGAACGGCAGGATAAATATAAATTCCACCTTTAATTAAACTTCTGTGAAAATCGGCCACTAACGAGCCTATATACCGACCCGAATAGGGCATTCCCGTTTCGTTTTCCCGGCTCTGGCAATAGTTTATATAAGCTGCCAAACCCTTTTCGCATTCGTTGATGTTGCCCTCGTTCATTGCGTATAATCTTCCGTTTACAGGCATTCTCATATTGGGGTGTGACAAACAAAACTCTCCGATTGAGGGGTCTAAGGTAAAACCATTCACCCCATTTCCCGTGGTGTAAACAAGCATCGTTGACGACCCATACAATACGTAACCCGCGGCAACTTGCTCGGTGCCGGGTTGAAGCATGTCATCCATGGTTGCTACGGTTCCTAAGGGTGACCGCCTGCTGTAAATGGAAAAAATTGTTCCAATCGATACATTGACATCAATGTTACTTGAACCATCGAGTGGATCAAACAAGACCACGTACTTACCGTGTTTCGACGTTTCCGTTTGGAAAGCGACAAAGGAATCGTTTTCCTCAGAAGCAATTCCGCACACGACTCCGCTCGATTCGAAGGCACGTATCAGGGTTTGGTCTGCCAAAAGATCTAGTTTTTGCTGTGCTTCGCCTTGAACATTCACCATGCCTTGGGCCCCTAACACATGATCGGTAAGCCCAGCTCTTCTCACATCACGGCTTATAATTTTGGCGGAAAGCACAATGTCGTTAAGCAAAGAAGTGAGTTCGCCTGTAGCAAAAAGAAAATCCTGCTGGTTAAGCAGGATAAACTCATTTAACGTTGGTGTTTTCGACATAATTAATCAAACCAAGCACCATATAACTCTGTGGTTTCCACAGGGTTCAAAATCAATACGGGAATTAAGGCGTCATTGGTAATAAGGTATTGCTCGTAGCTTGTTGTAAAAATTCCAAGCAAACTGTTTCTATTTAAATTCATAATAGCCACTAAATCTGCATTAACACTTACCGAATGACGAACCACCTCTTTTTCAAAATCCTGTCCCGGTAAAACGGCAAAGGTAACTTCGAGGTTCATTTCTTTGAAATAACTTTCAGCGAAAAGAATATTGGTTTCTACTTGATGCTTCAGGTATGAATCGGTTTCTTCAGGAGTTACCACATGAATCGTTGCACCAAGGTAATGGGCTAACTTACTGACTACCGATAATTTTTGTTTTGTTTCTTTATGCAGATCCAGTGGAACTACGATGGATTTGTATCCGCCTTCACTGATTTTCTTTTCTTGAACAATAATGAACGGTACAGAGGAACTTGTAACCACTCGAAGGGCATGGCTCCCAACGACATGCTGCCATCCATGAGCCCCATGGGTTCCCATGAAAATCAATTCTGCTTGACACTCCGCAGCAAATTCGGAAATGGCCGTAAAGATGTTCCCTATTCTAACAAAAGCTTTTACCTCGACTTGATGATTGGTATGCGCATTAGCCACCTCCTCCAATCGGGCAGCATTTTGACTGATTTGATTTTCATGATCAACAACATGCAATAGGTTAACCTGGGCATTTGATTTTTTAGCCGTTTCAACGGCATGTTCAAGGGCGATTACAGCGACTGCTGTAAAATCAAAGGGTACTATAAATGACTTTTGTTTCATAAAGAAAGATTTGATATCAAAGGTAAGTCAAAGTTGCAAGAATTAATAAATTTGAAGTAAAAAATTGTCTAACCCTCTCTCCTTTCGGTACGATTTGAATCAATGAAAGTAATTGGTCGCCTCATAAAGAAAACCACAGGAATCGGATTTAAACGAATCAATCGAAAACAATTGAGTTATCGAAACCAATTGGATGTGCTGTTAAGCATAATTAAAAAAGCCCAAAACACTGAATTTGGTTTTTTTCATGGGTTCAAATCCTTAATCGGAACTCGGGATGTGGTAAGTAGGTTTCAGAACGAAGTGCCCATCATGGATTATGAAGAATTTCATGATCGTTGGCTTCATAAATCCATAGAGGGTCAATCCGACAGTATTTGGCCCGGCAAAATAAAGTATTACGCACTGTCCTCAGGAACCACCGGAAGTCCGAGTAAGCGAATTCCTGTTAGCATGGAAATGATTAGGTCCTTTCAGCGCAGTAGTTTAAGGCAATATTCGGTATTGCATGCCTTGGATTTGGATGAAGATTTTTTTAGTGCCTCTGGACTAGCCGTTGGAGGAACGACCCAACTAAAAAAACGAAACAAACATTATGAAGGTGACTTAAGCGGTATTTTAAAAAAACATACCACCCTGCTCATCCGGCCCATGACCAAACCTGGGGATAAAATTGCCTCCTTGAGCGATTGGAATGAAAAGCTAGACCGAATGGTAGAAAAGGCCCCCGAATGGAATATTGGTATCGTAGCGGGAATCCCTAGCTGGTGTTTGATGCTTATGGAACGAATTATTCATCGTCATCAGCTTAGCTCTATTCATGATATTTGGCCAAACTTTAGGGTTTATGTACATGGGGGAGTATACATGGACCCATACACCGCGCGCCTTCAGCGAATTTGTAAAAAAGAGGTTTATTTATTTGATACCTACCTGGCCAGTGAAGGCTATTTTGGGTTTCAAATCCACCCAAACCAACCCGGGATGAAACTCCTTATAAACAATGGTATTTTCTTTGAATTCATCCCCTTTGATTCCCGTTTTTTCAATGAGGACGGAGAGCTAATTTCGCAATACAAAGCGCTAACCATCAGTGAAGTAAAGGAAAACGTTGATTATGCCTTGGTGATCTCAACCAATGCTGGATTGTGGCGCTATTTAATCGGTGACTTGGTACGTTTTGTAGATGTTGCCGATTATCGCATCATCATTTCAGGGCGAATTAAACAATTCCTCAGCCTTTGTGGAGAACATTTATCCCTAGACAACCTCAACCACGCTTTTCAATCCCTGATAGACCAACGATTAGTTTCAGGCTCAGAATTCACTATTATGGTTGAAAAAGAGGCCATGTACCACCATTGGTTCATTGAACTCGAAAACCCTGAACAAGATTCCTCCATGCTTCAGAAAACGCTGGACAATCGGCTTTTCGAATTAAATGACGATTATCGTTCCGCTCGAAAATATAGTTTAAATCCCCCAAAAATCACTGGGATAAAACCAGGTACCTTCTATGCTTACATGCAATCGCTTGGCAAGGTGGGAGCACAACACAAACTTCCGAGAGTGATGAACGAGGAGCAATCGAAATCGTGGTTCGCTTTCCTTGAAAACCCGAGGTAAGTTTATTTAATTTTAGTGTTTTTGAAGAGGGACTTCTGGGTAAAACTGTAAGAAAGTGAAAACTCTAAGGAGCTTCGGTAAGCACGAGAAATTTTACCTAGCTCGATGTCGTAATTGAACCCCACTTGTAAGCCCCCCATATCCAAAAGAAAACATGGCGAAAGGGTTCCTGAAACGCTCATATAACTTCCAATCGACAAAAAAGAATCGTTTTTAAATCGAGTGATGCCAGCAGAGGGCTTAAAAAGTGTCTTTAAAAAAGCGCCATAGCGCCCTAGATAGTGCTTTCCTTGCAGCATCTGTAACGATTTTAGTTCCAAACCAAATGTAGAGCCTAAGGAAACCTCTCCTTCAAAGTGGGCTCCAATTTTGGGGGATAATCGGTCAAAGGTAATTTCATTATATCGGAGTTTAGGACGGGCTATATGCTGGGCAAATATTCCTACATTGAAATAGCGCTGATCTCGTTTTGATACTCGGCTACTCGCAGAAGAAAAGGTGTAGGAAATTCCTGCAGCAGCATCCACAAAACTGAATTTGGCCACTTGATTTGGCTCGTTGGTTGCAATCGATGGGTCAAAGGATGAACCATTCCATTGCGAATAAAACAATAAATCCGAAAAATTTCCAGAACGATTCGTATAGGACGTTTGTATTCCCGCCGATATTTTTGATTTTCGCGATACCACAAGATGCCCTGCTAAAGTCGCTGCTAATTGGTTGTTTCCAAACCGAGCATCCCCCCCCACGTCACGAACAGCATGAAGCCCCATGCCCAAATACGATTGATTATCAAATCCATTTTTTTTCCACGTAAATTCACCAGAGGCAAACGAAGTGTTGAATCGAGTTGCCGCTCCAACCCATTGGTTTCTTTGTTGCATTGTAAAGCGCTCAAAACCATCAAAATTTCCAGCCGTGGATGGATTAAGCATCAGCATTGCTTTGTCGTATTGCGTATACGTATAATCTTGCGCCATACTCGAAAACGCGAGCAAAAGGGTCGCCCAACAAACGAAACGATGGTTTATCATCTTACCGAATTAAAGTAATGTTACCCGAGTAGGTTTTTTTCTCCCCATTTACAAAAACAACATCTGCCAAATAGGCATATACTCCCGTATTGCAAAGTTTTCCTTCATACGTGCCATCCCATACGAAATGTTTGTCCGAAGTTTGGAACATGGCATTCCCCCAACGATCGAAGAGGTAAAACACAAATTCTTTGACATCCTTCCCGACAATAATGGAATAACCCTCATTTAAACCGTCTCCAATCCCATCCGGTGAAAAAGCGGAAGGAAAATGGATTCCTGTGGCACAATCCGGCGAACTATCGTCGGGATCACAAGGATCCAATGCATTGCTCCCTAAATTGACTTCTTGACCATCGGAATACCCATCGCCGTCGGTATCGGGATTGGTTGGACTCGTACCTAAAATCCCTTCTTGTGCATCGGTTAATCCGTCCCCATCGGTGTCGATTTGACATCCGGGTAAGGTATCGTCTGGATCACAGGGATTCATCGGGTCAGAACCATTAGCCACCTCTGTTCCATCGTTGATTCCGTCACCATCCGTATCGGGATTGGTAGGATTGGTTCCTTCTGCTGTTTCTTGGGTATTGGTCAACCCGTCACCGTCTTGATCGCATGGGCCTGCATTTGGATTTGGAATACAAGGATTTGTATTGTCCGGGTCTGCTTCATTCGGAACGCCATCACCATCCGTATCTGTGGTCGATGACTCTAAGGCATCAATAATTCCATCACCATCTGAATCGGTAGGATTCGTTGGGTTACCAATTTCAATACAATCGTTCTCTCCATCTCCATCCGTATCGGGATTGTTCGGATCTGTTCCCGCTGCTATTTCATCAATGTTTAGGCATCCATCGCCATCTAAATCAGGTACATCTGGAACAAAAACCGCAACGATTGTATCAGGACCGACAATATTAACATAATTATCGACAATGGTATTGGCTAGTCCGGTAGAGGCGTTTGAAACGGTCCAATGGCTAAACATATATCCTGGTGCAGGCGTAGCATCGATTAGCGTTTGGATACCGCCAAAGTAGGTGGTGGACCAAGGGTATTGTGGCGGATTGATGGAATTCACCTGGAGGGTTCCCGCACCGGCAGGGGTTACGTCAAACGTTACGGGGAAGGGTCCTGTCAATTGATAACAATCGATGAGTCCTTGCTCCAATGCTACACAGCGTTGGTTAATAAAATTCCTTAATTGGGTAACCCGGCTCTGCCAACCGTTATAGGTGCCGCCCCATTTAGCACAGTGGGCGGTCATTTCTGGGGCTATTTCATTGACCATACTATCTAAAAGGGCAATCATGCTGGTACAACTGAATGAGGTATTTATCAAATCCGCGTAGCGGGTTATGTAATATTGTTCTACAATCGGGTTTTCATTGATGAGTTTGTCCAAAATATCCGTATGCCCTTGTCCACCGGGATTGGGTAAATTTTCGGCATTGCATGGATCAGCATTGGCTGAAGGGTCTGGTATTCCAGTGTAATTGATATAATGTCCGAACGTTGCATCCATATCCCACAAGGTATAACGCCATTTCCGCTTGTCTTCCGCTGTATCCAACCCTCGCCACCATGAGGTATTCCAATTTAACCAATCTTGGTTAACGGTGTACGAATTGATCATAAAATAATCCGCCAAAGATTTC
>JBJTWF010000181.1:0-27957 GCA_046081565.1 Flavobacteriales bacterium
CAAGTAAAAGAAATCAAATCGGACGGGACCACCTTGGTTTTGGAAAACGGGGACTATCGCTTATTTCTGGTGAATAACACGACGGATTTCTTGTTGTCAAGGCAAGGGAATTTGGCATACATTACCCAAGAAAAGGGAAAACGCGACACCTCAAAACTGTGGGTTGTTACCCCAAATGCCCTTTTACCCATTCAGGTCGGGAAGAAGCATTTCAGCATCAAAAACCTTCAGTGGAATAAACAAGGAACCCTCATAGCATTTCTCTATTCTTCGGATACGAACAAAGTCAAGCAGTATGAATTGGGCGTTTACTCATTACTCAACGATTCGTTGATCACCTTCGGGGATTCAAGCACCACAAAACCCTTCGAATTTAAAGGAATCAATGATAAAGTTCAACCTACGTTTTTTGAGTATTTACCTTATCTGAAATTAACCCTCAGCGATCGTGTTGTTTATCAAAAAGACAACCTGTTGGAATCTGAAAAAGTCCGCTTAGACCTGTGGTCTCCAAGCGATCTAACGCTACAACCCCAGCAATTACTCGAAATCAAGGACGGCGATAAATCAGGGGATATGGTTGCCATGGATTTGCGTGATTTTACCCTTAAAACGTGGTGCCCAGATTCCTTGCGAGGTGCTTTCAACGTGCATCGACAAAGCCATTATACCTTGGTTTTCGATGATCACCCTTACGCCATTCAAGCACAGTGGAAAAATCCCAGTTTGAGCGATGTGTATCGCCTGGATCTTAGAACGGGAGAACGATTACTGCTTAAAAAAGCACTGGCGTATGATGGCCATTTGTCCAACGATGGCAATTCATTTACCTATTTTAATACTAATAAGAAAAATCATTTTCTAGTTGATATTAGTCAAGGAATGAAAGAATATTGCATGAGCTGTTCGGTGAAAGAACCTTGGGAAGAAGACCTGAACGGGCAACCTTTGGATCCTGGTCCTGCAGTAAGCTATGGGTTCAATAAGGAAGGAAATTTATATTACTATGGGTCTAGAGATAACATTTATGAATTTGATCTTAGTACAAAACAAAATCGTTGTTTGACCTTCGACGATACTAAAAATACCGATTGGGAATGGATAAAATGGAATCCCGATTCAACCAATGTGTCATGGAATAGCGGCTATTTTCAAGCGAGAAATCGCACCACTAAAAAAGTTTCTATTTGGACGGCAACGCCTTCATTTTTACTTGAAATGGTAGATCGAGGAGATTTCAAAGTCATGGCTTTCACCAAAGCAAAAGATACGTCCATTTATGTGCTGCGCAGAATGCGGGTAGATCAATTTCCGGACATCGAGCTTGGTGGAAATTTAAGTGTATTTAAAAGGGTTTCTTGGGCAAATCCTCACCAGTCAGAATACCTTTGGCCAACCGCTGAACTGATCCGTTGGAAAAGTTATCAAGGATTTGAGTTAGAGGGGATCGTGTATAAACCAGAAAATTATAATCCCACTAAAAAATATCCGCTTTTGGTCTATTACTATGAACTCAATGGCGATAATTTACACAACTACCGAAGTCCTGCCCCCACGGCTAGTACCATTAATCCTACTGAATTTGCCTCAGCGGGGTACCTTGTATTCATTCCAGACATCCGCTATAAACCGGGGTATCCCGCCAAAGGAGCGTACGATTGTATTATGAGTGGAACGGACTATATGCTTAAACATTATTCGATCGATTCTACCCGAATGGGCTTGCAAGGTCAAAGCTGGGGTGGTTATCAAACGGCTCAACTCATTACGATGACAAACCGATTTAAGGCAGCGATGGCGGGAGCTCCTGTAAGCAATATGTTTTCAGCTTACGGTGGCATACGTTGGGGGAGTGGGTTAAACCGTCAGTTTCAATACGAATCTACCCAAAGCCGAATAGGAGCTACCATCTGGGAACGCCCTGAATTGTATATCGAAAATTCTCCGATTTTCCATTTACCGAAGGTCAACACGCCCTTACTGGTTATGGCAAATGACAAAGATGGCGCTGTTCCGTGGTATCAAGGCATTGAATTGTATACCGGACTCCGTAGGTTGGGAAAACCTTGCTGGATGCTAAACTATAACGATGACGACCACAACCTAACACGCTTGCCGAATAAAATGGATTTAAGCATTCGTATGCGTCAATTTTTTGACTTTTACTTAAACAACGGTGAACAACCCATATGGATGAAAGAAGGCATTGATGCGCGTGAAAAGGGGAAAGTTTTCAAGTATTAAGTGCAGAATCACTAATTTCAACCCCATGGAATTCTTAGAAAATTTTATCGATGGAACCTACCTTGCCCCTGCCAGTGGTTCATATTTGGACAATGTCAATCCTGCAACAGGTCAAGTTTACGCAAAAATTCCGCTATCCGGGGAACCTGATTTAGCCTTAGCGGTGGAAGCCGCCGAACGGGCCTTTCCCCTCTGGTCTAACCTCTCCGTGAACGAGCGTAGCGCAATCTTACTCCGATTGGCCGCGGGTATAGAGGCGCGCTTGGATGAATTTATAATGGCTGAATCCCGAGATAATGGTAAGCCTGAAAAGTTGGCGGCACATGTGGATATTCCTCGGGCGGTATCGAATTTTCATTTTTTTGCCACCGCTATTGAACATTTTGCTTCGGAATCGCATTACATGGAAAACGTTGGGATTAATTATACAACCCGCCGCCCTGTGGGTATTGTAGGTTGTATTTCTCCGTGGAATTTACCCCTTTACCTTTTTTCTTGGAAAATTGCGCCAGCCTTAGCCGCAGGGAATTGTGTGATCGCTAAGCCAAGTGAGATAACACCCTATACGGCTTCAATGCTCGGAAAAATTGCTAATGATGCAGGTATGCCAGCCGGTGTTTTAAACATTCTTCACGGCACGGGGCAAGAAATAGGAAACGCCATCGTTGCACATCCGAAAATCAAAGCCATTTCGTTCACTGGAGGAACGTCTACTGGAGAGCATATCGCTCGATTGGCGGCACCGATGTTTAAAAAGTTGAGTTTGGAACTCGGGGGGAAGAACCCTACGCTCATATTTCCCGACGTAGACATTGCCACTACGGTCAAAGAGGTTTTCCGCTCATCCTTTTCTAACCAAGGTCAAATTTGTTTGTGTGGATCGCGGATTTTTATACACCAAGACATTTATGAGTCCTTTAAATCCGAATTTGTAGCATGGGTGGCCTCTGCCAAAGTCAGTTTTCCTTCCGACCCTAAAGCGCAAATTGGAGCGGTGGTTTCCAAAGGACATATGGAGAAAATCCTCAATTACATTGAATTAGCCAAAGAAGAAGGGGGAACGGTGTTGACGGGGGGCGTGCGCATCCAACTTGAACCCCCATATCAGGATGGATACTACCTCGCACCAACCGTAATCGAAGGACTATCCAATGCGTGTAGAACTAACCAAGAAGAAATTTTTGGTCCGGTAGTGACTTTAATGCCCTTTACAACGGAGCCAGAGGTGCTGGCCATGGCAAATGACACTAAATACGGCTTGGCCGCTTCGGTCTGGACTAACGATTTAAACGCGGCACATCGCATGGCTGATCGGTTAGAAATGGGTATTGTTTGGGTGAATTCATGGTTGGTTAGAGACCTTAGAACCCCTTTTGGAGGAATGAAAGATTCCGGTGTAGGGCGCGAAGGAGGTTGGGAGGCGTTGCGCTTTTTTACAGAGCCTAAGAACATTTTTATTAAGTATGAATAAATTTCATTTCGTCTTATTTTGCTTGTTATCGTTTGATTTTACGGCCCAGTTACCTCATGGTTTTTCCCTTCGAGAGAATAAAGACCGGGCTTACCAAGGGATCTATGAAACCGAAGTAAGAAAATTAGGGAAACACCTATGCTTTGAAACCAACATCTTGTTAATAAAAGACGTAAAGGGGGTATTTCGAATGGAAACACCTTTGCCCGAAGGGTTGGTTTCGCATCCCATCGTTCCCAACCTTTATCTATACGCTTCTAAATCCGCCACTTTTGACGACCTACAAAAAGAAAAAGAAGCGTTCGAAAGTAGCTTGGGTGTAGCCGTTTTCTACAACCAAGTTTTTACCCTAGAGACCAATACAAATGATCCAAATTATAACCGACAATGGGCCATTGAAAACCTAGGAGGACCGCTACATTATAACGGTACTGTTGGGGCCGACATGCAGGTTTCACCTACTTGGAATCTGGCCAAAGGCCAAGGAGTAAAAGTTGCCATCCTAGACTCCGGGGTTGATACCTTGCACCCTGATTTATTACCGAACCTTCTTCCTGGTTTTGATGCCTACGCGGATAGTTTGAGCAATACCCATGGTTATCCCACCCCTAATTTTAGTTCCGATGGACACGGAACCGCCTGTGCTGGAATTGTTTCTGCTGCCCAAGACAATTCCATTGGCACTTCTGGCATTGCGCCTGAGGCACGGGTAATACCCATAAGAATCTTTTATTACCTGCAATATGCAGGGAATATCGGAGTGCAGCCTTTTACCAGTACTTTGGGGTTATTAAATGGAGCAGCCTATGCGTGGAGGATTGCCAACTGCGATTTGATGAGTACCTCCGCCGGATTGAGCGATGTATTCATTCAGGCACTTCAAGTAAATACTCAACTAATCAACGAAGAAATAGATAGCGCCTATTCGCAGGGTAGGAATGGGTTAGGCGTTGCCATGTTCTTTTCTGCAGGCAACGACGATGTAAATGATGTGCTTTGGCCAGCCAATCTACCAACCACCATTGCTGTTGGGGCTAGCGACATGTGTGATCAGCGTAAAAACCCAAACGATTGTTCCGGAGAAAATTGGGGAAGCACTTACGGTGACCATTTAGATTTTCTAGCTCCAGGGGTTAAAATTGCCACAACGGATATGTTGGGTAGTTACGGCTATTCTAATAATGCTCTTACCTTATCCTTTAACGGAACAAGTGCCGCCTGTCCAAATGCCGCGGGGGTTGCGGCTCTTCTTTTGGAGGCAAACCCAAGTTTGACAAAAGAACAAATTAGACAAATATTAAGTTGGACCGCTGAAAAAGTCACCTATTCTTACGATAGTTTGGCCCCGCTAGGCACATGGGACTTTGAAGCTGGCTATGGGCGAATAAATGCATATGCTGCCGTTCAATGGGCCTTGAACACCCTTCAATCAACGCTAATCGAAAAAGCGCAATGCCTTTCGTTTGGCGCAAACCCTAACCACAGCATTTCCTTCAAAAACATCTGCAATACCACGCTTACCGTAGAAATCGTTGATCTTTATGGTAGAGGAACCTCCATTATACTTGCGCCAAATCAGGAATACCAAGGTGATTTTGCCTCAGGCATTTATTGGGTTAGTTGTAAAGACCAAAGGGTCAAGTGTATGGTGAATTAGTCTTCAATAGCGACTACAGCCGTGATGGATGGGACCGCCTTTTTAATGGTTTCTTCAATGCCCCCCTTTAACGTTGACTGTTTCATTGCACAATCTTTGCATGATCCGATGAGACGGACTTTGGCTATGCAGTCTTCGGTAATCTCAACGAGTTCAACATCTCCGCCGTCATCGTGTAAGAAGGGACGAATTAAATCAATGGCTATATTCACTTTAGTTACGATGTTTTCCATGGCGTTATTTCTTCTGTTTCAGAGCCGTAAGCGTTGCTACAAAGGTATGAACTAATTCGGTGAATGCTATGCCTGTTGGGGAGCCCTTCTGAAGTACGGCGGGTCGACCAACATCACCAGATTCTCTAATGCTCTGCACCAAAGGTATGGCGCCCAAGAAAGGAATATTCAATCCGTGGGCAAGGTTTTTCGCACCATCCCTTCCAAAAAGATAATACCGATTTTCTGGGAGCTCAGCCGGAGTGAACCAAGCCATGTTTTCAACCATGCCAACGATCGAAACGTTTAGTCCTTCAATGCTGAACATATTAATTCCGCGTCGTGCATCCGCCAACGCTACTTCTTGAGGAGTGGACACAATAACAACTCCATCCAAAGGAAGGGTTTGGGCTAACGATAAATGCACATCGCCAGTACCGGGAGGTAAGTCAACCAATAGAAAATCCAAACTTCCCCAGTTGCCTTCGGTAATCATTTGGGTAAGTGCTTTGGAGGCCATTGGACCACGCCAAACTACGGCATTGTCTTGATCAGTAAAAAAACCAATGGATAAAAGTTTCACCCCGTAACTCGTGATTGGTTCGATTAGCGATTTATCGTCTACGGTTACGAGATGGGGCCGTTGGCCCTGGACATCAAACATCGTCGGTATGGAAGGTCCGTAAATATCTGCATCAATTAATCCAACCGAATACCCTTCCGCCACCAAACCAGCAGCTAAATTCGCAGTTACGGTTGATTTACCAACCCCTCCTTTGCCAGAGGCTATCGCGATTACGTTTGTTACTTCCGGTAAAACGGAACGTTTACCCTTTCGTTCATCGCTCTTCATGGCTCGAACGATACAATGGATTTCTGCAGGCACTCGAAGTTCGTTTTTCAATCGAAAAACAACCGCTTCTTCCATTCTTTTGCGCGCATGAAGTGCAGGGTTTGAACAGGCAATCTCTACGGTTATTTGATGGTCTTCCAGCGTGAGGTTTGTAACCAAATTAGCACTTACGATGTCTATTTTTGAATCGGGATCAGGGATTTTAGAAAGGATTTCAAGGATTTCTTCACGAGTGTTCATGGGCTATTTTTGCTTGAAAGAATGTATGGATTTCATCATCAAAAGAGCGGTTTTTTTGCTGTCTCCTTCCGGTTTATTTCTGATTTCGTAGTAAATGTTTCCAAGTTTAATAAAACCAAAAACGTGAAACGATTCGTGTTTTTGTGATTCATTTTGAATGTTTTTTTTAACTTCTTGCTTGTAAAGGACACAATTTTTTTCATCAGTAAGTATGGTCCTAAGAAAAATTTCATCCTCTTTCAAACTCGCCCTAAATCGTTCGAGTTTTTCCTGGTTTTCCCCCCAATCTTCAAGGTAAAGCTCGAAATGAGGTCCAGCGGATACGCGCCATTTAAAATCGTCGATGTTCTCAACGGTGACTTTATAGGAGGCCCCAATTTTGGCCGTTTCGTCCGGAATCATAATCGTCGCTGATAGTCCGAACGGGGAAAAATCTACCGATTTAAATTGAAAATAATCGTCGTTCGAAAAGGATTTGCCCTTCGATTTTCCGTCCTGGTCTGTGGAACAGCCTGAAATGACGAAAAGAAAGAACAAAATTAAAACATAAGTCCAAGCAAATATGGGTTTATTTTTCATTCATTACCTTTGGGAAAACAAAAGTATGAACAAAAAATGGCTAATTATAGCTCTTTCTCTTTTCGCCCTTGCAATCCTCTTAGGTGCTTTTGGAGCACACGGGCTCAAGCCCTTGGTACAACCCAATGATTTATTGATTTTTGAGGTTGCCGTTCGGTATCAATTTTATGGTTCATTCTTTTTAATGGGTTTAGCCTACGCATATCCGTCGCTTTCATTGAAGAATCCCGCGATTCCCGTCCTTTTCTTTATGGGCCTTATCCTGTTTTCGGGTTCATTATATGGCATCGTGTTGGGACATTGGTTTGGATTTCAGGCCCGTTGGTTAGGTCCGGCAACCCCTGTTGGTGGTCTTTTAATGGTCTTTTCTGTATGCCGTCTAATGGTATTTTTGTATTCATCAAAGCAAAAGTAAGCCAAGGAAAAAGCATGCGTTTTTGCCTTTTTTTTCTTGTATTTTACTATCTTTGTGGCTTGTTAAAATCCAGAGTATAGATGGACCGAATTACATACATGGGAAATGCTGATGTTAGTGCGATAGAACAATTGTATGCGGCGTATAAAATCAACCCTAGTAACGTTGATTTAAGTTGGCAAAAATTCTTTGAGGGCTTTGATTTTGCTCAAACGCATTACGAGGTTGATGGAAAAATTCCGGAGAACTTCCACAAAGAGTTTAAAGTTATTACCCTCATCAACGCCTATCGAACGAGGGGGCATCTATTTACCAAAACGAATCCTGTTCGGGAAAGGCGAAAATACTCACCAACCCTTGAGTTATCAAATTTTGATTTAGCGGATTCCGATCTGGAAACCGTTTTTCAGGCGGGTCAAGAAGTGGGACTTGGACCGGTTACGCTTAAAGAAATTATTCATCATATGGAGCAAACGTATTGCCAGTCTATTGGTATTGAATACGTTTACATGCGCGACCCAGATCGTATCGCTTGGCTAAAAGATCACATAGAATTAGTCAATCGTCCTGAACTTGACAAAAATAGAAAACTTCAAATTTTCAATAAATTGAGTCAGGCGGTGGCCTTCGAAGGTTTTCTAGGTAAAAAATTTGTGGGTCAAAAACGGTTTTCGGTAGAAGGGGGTGAGGCGCTTATTCCCGCACTTGAAACCTTGATCTCTAAAGGTTCTGAGCAAGGAATTTCGTATTTCGTCATGGGGATGGCGCACCGAGGACGTTTGAATACCCTAGCAAATATCTTTCAAAAATTGCCGCGTGATATCTTTTCTGAATTTGAAGGAAAGGAATTTGAATTCGACACCTATTTTGATGGAGATGTTAAGTATCATCAAGGCTTTACATCAAGCATTACGTTAGAAAATGGAAAAGAAGTTGGCTTGACGCTAGCACCAAATCCTTCCCACTTAGAAGCAGTAAATACGGTGGTTGAGGGTATTGCAAGAGCAAAAATTGATCATGAGTTTTTGGATGAAAACCGGGTTTGTCCTGTGTTGATACACGGCGATGCCGCCATTGCAGGCCAAGGAATTGTCTATGAAACCATCCAAATGGCGCAGTTAGAGGGTTACAAGGTGGGGGGGACCATTCACGTTGTAGTAAATAATCAGGTTGGATTCACAACCAATTACCTAGACGGAAGGTCTTCGACCTATTGCACAGACGTTGCGAAAACCACGCTCTGTCCTGTTTTTCATGTCAACGGGGACGATGTTGAAGCAGTGGTGCAAACTATGGAGATTGCCATTGCTTATCGTCAAACCTTCAAACGAGATATTTTTATCGATTTACTGTGTTACCGTAAGTATGGTCACAACGAAGGGGATGAACCAAAATTTACGCAGCCAAGGTTGTATGATGCGATTCTAAAACATCCCAACCCCAAGGTGATTTATCAAACCCAATTGGAGTCAGAAGGCGTATTAACTGCAGAAGAAGCGAAGCGCTACGAAGGAGCGTATTTGGCCTTTTTAGAGAACGAGTTTGAGGCCTCAAGGCTTTCTGAGAAAGCACAAGTTTACGATTTTTTGAGTGCTACATGGTCAGGATTTCGCCATGCCACTCCTGAAGATTTTCAGCAATCTCCCGTAACAGCGGTGGATAAAAAGAAGCTTGAGGCATTAGGCATTCAAATGTCAACCCTGCCCAAAGACAAAAAGTATTTTCGTAAAATTTCGAAAATTTACGAGGACCGAATAGAGGCAATCAAACAAGATAAATTAGATTGGGGAACGGCGGAAATGCTCGCCTATGCCTCCCTTCTCGTAGAAGGACATCCCGTCAGGATTTCAGGTCAAGACGTTGAGCGTGGTACGTTTTCACACCGCCATGCCGTAGTTAAAACAGAAGACACGGAGGAGGAATATGAACCCCTTAATGCACTGGCTAAAGACCAGGCGCAAAGTTGTGTATTCAATTCATTGTTATCCGAATATGGTGTACTTGGTTTTGAGTATGGTTATTCTCTTGCTCACCCCAATAGCCTCACCATATGGGAAGCACAGTTTGGAGACTTCTTCAATGGAGCCCAAATCATGGTCGATCAATTCATTTCGGCTGGTGAAGATAAATGGGCTACCCAATCGGGATTAGTAATGCTGTTGCCTCATGGGTATGAAGGGCAAGGAGCTGAACACTCGAGTGGAAGGATGGAGCGTTTTTTACAACAATGTGCAGATTTAAATATGCAAATTGTAAATACTTCAACCCCTGCGAATCATTTTCATTTGTTGCGAAGACAAGTTAAACGTGATTTTCGAAAACCCCTTGTAGTTTTCTCTCCAAAAATGTTGCTTCGCTATCCAGAAGCAACCTCCTCCTTATCTGACATGGCCAATGGAAACTTTAAGGAAGTATTAGATGACCTTGAGGCTAACCCCAAATCCGTGGATACCGTGGTGTTATGTTCCGGTAAATTCTATTACGAAATGAAATCACAGGCGCGTACGTTGGGTATAGACAACATGGCCTTCATTCGAGTAGAACAGTTATATCCACTCCCTGAAGGTCAGATCAGGACCTTGTTGTCCAAGTATCAGCCGAAAAATATTCTTTGGGCTCAAGAGGAACCTGCGAACATGGGGGCATGGTCCTTTATTGCGATGCAATTGCGTGATTTGAATATCGTTGGGATAACGCGGAGTGCGAGTGCTGCTTCCGCTGAAGGGTCTAAAAAATTACATGAAAAACGGTTGAATTCGTTAATAGAATCGCTCTTCTCTTATGGAAAGGTTAAGGTTCATAAATAAGTAAATATGGTAAAACTAGAAATGAAAGTCCCTTCACCAGGGGAATCGATATCCGAAGTAGAAATCGCGCAATGGCTCGTTTCTGATGGTGATTTTGTGGAAAAAGACCAGCCAATTGCGGAGGTTGATTCAGATAAGGCTACTCTTGAACTTCCTGCAGAGGAGAGCGGGGTAATCACCCTCAAAGCAAAAGAAGGCGATACTGTAAAGGTGGGACAAGTCGTTTGTTTGATTGATACGGCGGCGGTTCCTCCCAAGAAAAAGGAAGAGGCTACTTCTAACGAAAAAGCGACAGAAGTTGCTCAGAAACCTACGGAAACCCCTTTGCCGAATCCAGATCCAGTTAGTTCATACGCTCAAGGAACGCCTTCTCCGGCGGCGGCAAAGTTGATGGCCGAACACAAGCTCCCCTCCAGTGCCATTGTGGCAACAGGAAAAGATGGTCGAATAACAAAAAACGATGTGGTGATGGCGTTGTCGGCAGGGTTCTCCTACGATAATCCTTCAGGATGGACGGGTTCACGTGAAGTTCGAAAGGAGAAAATGTCCATGTTAAGAAGAAAAATAGCCGAACGACTCGTGTCCGTTAAAAACCAAACGGCCATGCTCACAACGTTTAATGAGATTGATATGAAGCCGCTCATGGACCTGAGAGCGAAGTATAAAGATCGTTTCGCTAAGCACCATGAGGTAAACTTGGGATTTATGTCTTTTTTTACGAAAGCGGTTACCGAAGCGTTGGCACTATTTCCTGCGGTAAATGGGCAAATCGATGGTAACGATATGGTTTATTTTGACTACGCGGACATTGGTATCGCTGTATCCTCTCCGAAAGGGTTGATGGTCCCAGTCGTTAGAAACGCTGAGCAAATGTCTTTGGCGTCTATTGAAAAAGAAATAAAGCGATTAGCGGTAAAAGCAAGGGATGGAAAAATAACCCCTGAAGATATGACGGGTGGCACCTTTACAATTACCAACGGTGGAGTTTTTGGGTCCATGTTATCTACCCCAATTATCAACCCACCGCAGTCGGCAATTCTAGGGATGCATAATATTGTTGAGCGCCCTGTGGCTGTTCAGGGTAAAGTAGAAATACGCCCCATCATGTATGTGGCCTTGTCCTATGACCATCGCATCATCGACGGTAAAGAATCCGTTGGATTTCTTGTTAAGGTGAAGGAGATGATCGAATCCCCAGAAAAAATGTTGTTTGGCGCGAAAGATCCAGTAGAAATTTTACTGGGCTTATAACAAAAGTGAATGGCAAAAATTAGAAAGCAGGACGCGCTGGATTACCACGCATTGGGTAGACCCGGAAAAATTGAGGTCATTCCTACTAAACCATATTCCTCCCAACGGGATTTATCGTTGGCGTATTCGCCAGGTGTGGCTGAGCCATGCCTTAAAATTGCGGAAAACAAAGATGACGTTTATAAATACACCAGTAAATCTAATTTAGTGGCCGTTATTTCCAATGGTACCGCAGTTCTTGGTTTGGGAGATATTGGACCTGAGGCATCCAAACCCGTAATGGAGGGTAAAGGATTGCTCTTTAAAATTTTTGCTGATATCGATGTTTTTGATATTGAAATTGATGCCAAAGACCCCGACTTGTTTATACAAACGGTAAAAGCCATTGCTCCAACGTTTGGTGGAATTAACTTGGAGGACATTAAGGCTCCAGAGGCTTTTGAAATCGAACGCCGACTAAAGGCAGAGTTGAATATTCCCATCATGCATGACGACCAGCATGGAACAGCTATCATTTCATCGGCGGCACTTTTAAATGCCCTTGAACTCGCCAAAAAGAAAATTGATCGCGTCAAAATTGTCATTTCAGGTGCTGGGGCATCGGCGATGTCCTGCGCACGGTTATACGTCGCTCTTGGCGCCAAGGTCTCGAACATTTATATGTTTGATTCTAAAGGGTTGTTAGGGGCATTTCGCCCAGACCTAGATGAGATGAAATCCTTTTTTGGGGTTCATAAAAAAGACCTGAGTTTTGATGAGGTATTCAAAGGAGCGGATGTATTTTTAGGCCTTTCCCGTGGAGGTTTAGTCAGTAAGGAAATGGTAAAAAAAATGGCTAAAGACCCCATTGTTTTCGCTTTGGCAAATCCTGACCCAGAAATATCTTTCAAAGAAGCCACCACTGTTCGAAAGGATATCATTATGGCAACGGGTCGATCCGATCATCCGAATCAAGTAAATAACGTCCTGGGTTTCCCCTTCATTTTTAGAGGGGCCTTAGATGTGCGAGCAACGACCATCAATGAGGAAATGAAATTGGCCGCGGTTAAGGCCATCGCCTCGTTAGCAAAAGAAACCATTCCGGAAGAGGTGATTGAGGCCTATGGTGAAAAGAACATTTCGTTTGGTAGGGATCAAATTATTCCAAAACCGTTGGATCCACGCTTAATTTATTCGGTAGCTCCTGCAGTGGCTAAAGCAGCCATGGGCTCTGGCGTAGCTCGTGAGCCCATAAAAGATTGGAATCGATACATTCAAGAATTAAAAGCCAGATTGGGCTTAGACAATGAGCTTTTACGAAACATCACTTCGAAAGCGCAAAGCAGCCCTAAAAAAGTCGTTTTTGCCGAGGCAGATAACGTGAAAATATTGAAAGCAGCTCAAGTTTCGTATGAAGAAGGGGTCGCCTTTCCAATTCTCTTAGGGGATCGGAAAATCATCCTCGATCTCATGAGCGAATATAACATTGAACTTCCTGAAGTTACGATCATTGATCCCAAAGAAGAAGCAGAGACAGAACGTCGTAGGCAATTTGGAAGCGTGTTTTTTGAGCAGCGTAAACGAAAGGGAATGATGGAGTTTGAAGCGGAAAAGTTGATGAGAGAGCGTAATCATTTCGGGGCTATGATGGTTAATATGGGGCATGCGGATGCCATGGTAACAGGTCTAACCCGTTCCTATCGTTCTACCGTTCGTCCCTTATTTCAAATCATCGGAATGGATAAAGATGTGAAAACGGCTTCTGGAATGTATATCCTCAACACGAAAAGAGGCCCACTCTTTCTGGCGGATACCACCGTAAACCTCAATCCCACATCAGAACAAATTGCAGAAATTACCCTGAACGTGGCTAAGACCATTCGTAAACTGAAGGTTCAACCAAAAATCGCCCTCTTGAGTTATTCGAACTTTGGTTCTTCCCCAGGGCCCGATTCTGAAAAAATGTCCCAAGCCGTTGCGTACTTACATCAACATGATCCTACCCTTTTGGTAGATGGTGAAGTTCAAGCAAATTTTGCATTGGATTCGGATTTACTCTTAGAGAAATTTTCCTTTTCGCGTTTGGTTGGGAATGAGGTGAATACCTTAATTTTTCCAAATCTTTCCTCTGGAAACATCGCTTACAAACTCTTGCAGCAAATGACGGATAGCGATGCCATAGGACCAATCCTTATAGGATTAAGAAAGTCTATTCACGTGGTTCAATTGGGAGCCTCTGTCCGAGAAATAATTAATATGGTTAAAGTGGCGGTCATAGACGCTCAAAACAAATAGAAAGATGATAGGACAACTCCAGGGTCGCTTAATTGAAAAATATCCTACCGAAGTTCTGGTGGATTGTCATGGCGTTGGTTACGAAGTGAAAATTTCACTGAATACCTTCTCCGCACTCGGAGATTCTGAGTCTGTAAAGCTCTTCACGCGATTGATCGTCAGGGAGGATGCCCATCTTCTCTATGGTTTTCACGCAAAAGAAGAACGCGAAATGTTCAATCACTTAATTGGAGTATCGGGTATTGGACCCAATACCGCAATGCTGATGCTTTCCTCCTTAGGACCAGAGGATATTGCTGCGGCAATTCAAACAGAAGACGTTCTTACCATTCAGAAAATTAAGGGAATTGGGGCGAAAACAGCTCAACGGGTTATCATTGATCTTAAAGGGAAAGTGATCAAGTTGTCAGAACAATCTCAAAATATTTTTACCCCACACAATACAAATCGTTTTGATGCGTTAACGGCGCTGATTTCGCTAGGCTTTGACAAAAAAGCAGCCGAAAAAGCACTTGAACGCGTCGATTCCGGAGATAAACCTGTGGAGTCATTGATCAAAGAGGCATTAAAAATTTTATAGTGAAGGAAAGAATAGAAAAGACATTTTCTAGGCATCGGCTATTGGTCATTTTGATCCTACTCTTTCCACTCATAGGGTTAGCTCAAAATCCCTCCTTACCCTTCCCGTTGTCCCCATCGTACAACGCGTTTAACAACCAAACCCAATCGTTCGATTTAGGCGACCCTACCAACATGCAACAAAGCATAGCATACGATCCGGTTACAGGACAGTATGTATTCAAGCAGACCATGGGCAATGGTTTGTTTTTCAGAAACCCAACGGCCATGTCCTTGGAGGACTATCTAAACTATAAAAACAAACAATTTCAAGATCAAAATTGGGAACAGCAAATTGAAGAAGAGTCCGTTGTCGGAAGATCTTTTGAGTTGCCAATAAAAGTTGGAGGGAAAGTTTTTGAAAGCATCTTTGGTTCGGGTGATATTACCATTAGACCCCAAGGAAACGTTGAAGTACAATTGGGGGTTAACCATTCGCGATATGACAATCCTATTCTACCGATGCGCCAGCGACGGATTACCCGTTTCGATTTCCAACAGAACATCAATATGGATATTACCGGTCAAATTGGTACGCGCCTGAAAATTAACGCCAAATATAATACTCAAGCGGCCTTTGACTTTGAGAACATTTCTAAACTAGAACATACTGGAGACGAAGATCAAATCATTCAAAAAGTTGCCCTTGGAATGGTGAATTTGGATCTGCCCACGTCGTTAATTCAGGGTTCACAAACCCTATTCGGTGCCAAAACTCAACTTAAATTTGGGCGTTCAACCTTTGATTTAATCTTGGCGCAATCTAAAGGGAAACGTCAAGAAATTAACATAACTGGTAAGTCTCAAGTTCAGAAATTTGAATTAACGGCTGATAATTATGAAGCAAACAGGCATTATTTTTTAAACCTTTTCTATCACCAAAATTATGATTCTGCCATGGCGAGTCTTCCCATGGTAAATGCTACCCGGTATATCACTCGGATTGAAGTGTGGGTTACCAACCGGTCCAACGTTACAGAAAACACTAGAAATATCTTAGCGTTTTCAGATTTAGGGGAGGGCCAACAACAAAATTGTCAAGGAAACCCTGGGGGATTCTCTACGGGTGTTGAGCCTGCTAATGACGCTAATAACCTGTATCAATGGGCATCTACTCAACCGCAAATTCGCAGTTTTTCTACGGCTGTCCCCACCTTAAACAACCAAGTAACGGCCCCCGGGCCTTTTCAACAAGCCAAGGATTATGAAAAAGTTGAAAACGCTCGAAAATTAACCGAGCAAGAGTTTTCCTATAATGCCTTATTGGGATACCTTTCCTTGAACAATCCCCTGAATAACGATGAGGTTTTAGCCGTGGCCTATGAGTACACTTACCGAGGACAAACCTATCAAGTGGGTGAATTTTCCACCGATGGAGCCAGTGGCCAGCAAGCCTTGATTCTAAAACTTATTAAACCAACCATCACCAGTCCTCAAAATAAAATTTGGGATTTGATGATGAAGAATGTCTATTCTATCGGAGCATACCAAGTGGATCAACAAGGGTTTAAAGTGGATGTGTTTTACAACAACCCCTCCACCAGCGTTCCGCTTCCAGTATTCCCAATGGCAGGTTTGGACGACAAACAGTTGGTTACCCTCCTTGAAATGGATCGACTAAACCAAAACAATCAGCCCTTCTCGGATGGTGTTTTTGATTATGTTCCATTTATAGTAACGGGTGCTAAAATCGAAAACGGAGGAACCATAAACCGAAAAAATGGAAGAATTTTCTTTTCTACGGTAGAGCCTTTTGGAAAAACGTTGGCGAAGAAATTGCAATCAATTGGAGTTCCGCAAGCAACTATCGATAATATCGCTTACGTTGAGTTGTATGATTCGACTAAAACAGCCGCACAGCAAATTCCAAGTAAAAATCGCTTCCTTTTTAAAGGGGAATACCAGTCGTCCGTTAGTTCAGATATCCCGCTGAACGCGCTGAATGTTCCTCAGGGAGCGGTAACGGTCACCGCAGGAGGTATAAAATTGACCGAAGGAACAGACTTCACAGTGGATTATAACCTTGGTCGCGTTAAGATTCTGAATACGGGAATTCTTGAGTCCAATACCCCAATAAAAATATCCATTGAGAGCAATTCCGTTTTTGGCTTCCAAGCAAGGTCTTTAATGGGGGGACATTATCAGTATAGGCTTAGCGATCGCATGAAGTTTGGAGCGACCTGGGTGCGTATGACCGAACGACCGGTGACTCAAAAGGTGGATTTTGGTAGCGAGCCCTTTAAAAATAATATTGTCGGGTTAGACTTTAGCGTCAGAACAGATGTTCCTTTTCTAACGAAAATGATAGACCTTTTGCCCGTCATTTCCACCAATCAAATGTCTACCTTTTCTATTACTGGAGAAGCCGCATATTTAATTCCTGGTCAACCTAAAGTGATTGATAAAGCTGGAATTTCGTACGTAGATGATTTTGAAGCCTCTCAAAGTACCATCGACCTTAAATCCGCCTCTGCATGGCGCCTTGCCTCGGTACCTCAAGGGCAACCCGATTTATTTCCGGAAGCCTCTTCACAAACCCTTTCCTCAGGTTTTAAAAGAGCTAAAATGGCATGGTATACCATTGATCCTTTGTTTTACCAAAGCAATAACCTTACCCCACTTCACATTAAACAAGATGCTACCATGTTGGCGGATAGCCGTATGAGGTTGGTTAATTTTACCGATATTTTCCCGAATCAACAGTTACAATACGGATCCATTCCTAACATAACGGTGTTCGATGTTTGTTACTACCCTAAGGAGCGCGGTATGTATAACTACGATACAACGAACACGGTAGATTCCGTTGGTAATTTTATTAATCCAGAAAACCGTTGGGGTGGCATAATGCGCGGTTTGGCCACCAATGATTTTGAGTTGGCCAACGTTCAGTTTATTCAGTTTTGGATGCTTGATCCCTTCAACGATGATGCTGAAAATCAAGATCCCAGTACCCCAATGAGCGGAGGAGATTTATATTTTAACCTTGGTAATATATCCGAAGATGTATTACCCGATTCGAGAAAAGAATATGAAAATGGTCTTCCCCCACTAGCTACTAGCATCACCGATAACGTTGATACCACGCTTTGGGCGCGTGTTTCATCGGATCAAGTGGTGGTGAATGCCTTCGATACCGATCCTGAAGCTCGCTTGAATCAAGACATTGGATTGGATGGTTGGAATAGCTTGTCCGAACAAACGGCCTATGTGAATTACTATAATTGGGTGCAAAATAACCCTACACTAACCGCGATTGCTAAGGCAAAAATGATTCAGGATCCATCGAACGATGATTACAATTATTACCTCGATGATAATTTTGATAACATTCAAGCAAATATATTACAGCGCTACAAACGTTACAATGGAATGGAAGGTAATGCCCCTACCACGAATATGTCTGACACGGCAAATGGGGCAGGTTATCCAACCCAAGCGACGAATATGCCTGACCTCGAAGACATCAACCAAGATAATAACTTGTCGGAGTCTGAGGCGTATTTTCAATACCGCATGAGCCTTAGGCCTGGAGATATGGTCGTTGGTAAAAACTTCATTACCAATGTCCAATTATATCAAAACGGTAACAAGACAGAGAAATGGTATCAGGTGCGTATTCCATTGATTTCTTACGAGAAAAAAGTGAACGGAATCCAAGATTTTCGCTCCATTCGTTTCATGCGCCTGTTTATGAAAAATTTTGATGAGCAGACGCAGATTCGCTTCGCAAAAATGGAATTCATGCGCGGTGAATGGAGACCTTACCTCCTAGACCTTACCCAGCCTGGCATTAGTGTGCAACCAGACCCGAACCTAACAGCCTTTAATATTTCAGCGGTTAATGTTGAGGAAAACGATCAAAGAACGCCGGTTAAATATGAAGTGCCGCCGGGAATTGTGCGTGAAATTGATCCCTCACAAACCTATCAACGGCAAATGAACGAACAATCCCTTGTACTGGATGTTTGCAACCTACAAGATGGTGATGCAAGGGCTGCCTACAAAAACGTTGTGTTTGATGTAAGAACGTACAAAAAGCTCAAGCTTTTTGCCCATGCGGAAGAAGTTAACCCATTGATTCCGTTCAACGATAAAGAAGTTTCCCTCTTCGTGCGATTGGGTACCGATTTCGTAGATAACTACTATGAGTATGAACTTCCATTGTACAAAACAGCATGGGGTGCCACGCTACCTGAAGATATTTGGCCAGCATTAAACAACATTGAAATAGTTTTTGAAGATTTATTGAGCCTTAAAAAAGAAAGAAACAATAAAGTTGAGCAAGGAGTTTCGGGAGTTTCCACCATGTTTGAATACGAAAAAAATGATCCAGCCAATCCCGATCGTAGAATAAAGGTGAAAGGTTCCCCTAACTTACAAGCCATCAAAACCATCATGATTGGTGTAAGGAATCCATTGCAGTCCGATCCCAACAATACCTGGCCAGACGATGGGCAACCGGAATGCGTAAATGTATGGGTGAACGAATTACGGCTTACTGATTTCGTTAGCGACGGAGGTGGGGCCGCGGTGGGTCAAGCCCAGTTGCAACTGGCCGATTTTGCAACCGTATCGGCTTCCGGAAATTATTCGGGAATTAATTGGGGATCGGTTGAAAGTAGGGTTCAAGACCGCCAACGAAACCAGAAGTATGGACTCGATATGAATTCAACCGTTCAACTGGGTCAGTTTTTTGGAAAACAAGCCAAAGTATCATTGCCCTTTTTCTACGGATATTCCCTCAATGTAATTAATCCTGAATATGATCCGTTCAACCCTGATATTAAGTTGGCAGACTATGATTTGGCTACCCGAAAAGAGCGTGCGAGGTTAGGCCAAGATTTTAATGAACGTCGCTCGTTTAACTTTACCAACGTTCGAAAAGAAGTTAAAGCAGGCGCTAAACCCTCGTTTTGGAGAATTTCCAATTGGTCCGCGAACTATGCCTTCTCTGAAAACCTGAAACGAGATTTTAATACCAATTACGACCGTACAAAAAATTATACAGGATCGCTGAATTACAATTACACCTTTACCGGAAAAGTAATTGAGCCTTTTAAAAAAGTAAAAGGACTACAAAACACAAAATGGTTGGCCTTGGTTCGAGATATAAATTTTTATCTGATGCCAAAGAATATTACGTTCACCAATGATTTTCTTCGGATGTACAATGAACGCCAGGTGAGAAACAACCTCGTTCCGAACTATCAATTCACCCCCGTATTTTTGAAAAAATTCGATTGGAATCGTAATTACAACATAGGATATGACCTAACTAAAAACCTGAAAGCCTCCTTTCAAGCGACAAACCGGGCAATTTTTGTTGAAGGCAATAACCGTGTTGACCGCAAATTAGATCCGCTTTCGTACCAGGAATTTAAAGATACCATTCGCTCACAAATGGCAACGTTCGGAAGGACAATGGAATATAGCCATAGCTACAACCTTAGCTATACCGTACCATTAGATAAATTTCCGCTTACCGACTGGTTAACCCTAAATACAAAGTATAACGGTACATTTAATTGGCAAAGAGCGCCGTTGGCACAAACGGATTTCGGAAACATTATTCAAAACAACCGTAGCGTAAACCTTACCTCACAAGCGAATTTTGTTACCCTTTATAATAAGGTTCCTTTGTTTAAAAAAATCTTATCCGATGGTCGTAATAACCGAGGTACCGTTGGAGGAAGAAATAACGAAGGATTGAATAGAAACAACAATAATCCAGGGAATAATAAAGCGGAAGAACAAGCTCCAAAACCTCCGAAACCTGTTGAGGAGATGACCAAAAAAGAGAAAAAGCAGTGGGAGAAGGTATTGAAACAATTCGAGCGAAATAAAAAGAAAAAAGAAAGAGAGAAAAAGAAAGTAAACCCTGTGGTTAGCTTTGCCGCAAGACTTCTTATGACGGTTAGAAATGTATCGGGTACGTATACCATAGATGATGGAACCATGCTCCCAGGTTCTAACCAGGAATCGCGTTTTCTTGGAATGAATGGAAACAACCTAGGAATGGGTTCTTTTGTGTTCGGCAAACAAGGTTATGATGTTTGGGGTAGAGACAATGGTTATAGCATCGCCGATTTGTCGGTAGCGAACAATTGGTTAGTGCAAAACGAAAATATAAATAAACAATTTACCACTACCCATTCAACCAAATTAAACCTTCGGGCCACCCTAGAGCCAGTGAAGGACCTAAACATTGAAATGAAGTTGAATCGGAACTATGGGTTAAATAGTGGTGAGTTTTTCCGATGGAATGAAGTTACGCAACAATATGAAGGTCAAAGCCGCTTCGAGTCAGCCACACTCACGTATTCTACTATCACGTGGGGAACGGCCTTCATTCGCGATAATAAAGATCGCTCCTCCGATGTTTTTAGTCAATTATTAGCCAACCGACAAAGCGTTTCCCAGCTGCTAGGTTCCAACAACGGTAATTCCTCCATTTTGCCTTCAAACTTTTACAGTGGATATTCTGGAAGCCAACAGGAAGTGGTGATTGGGGCCTTCTTAACGGCGTATGGGAACAAAGAAGTGAATGAGAAAAACATTAACCCCGTTAGGAATATTCCGCTTCCGAATTGGAGCATGACCTACAATGGTCTTACTAAATTTAATTTTGCTAAAAAGTTTGCGAAATCATTTGTCTTACGGCATGCCTACAATTCTACCGTTACCGTAAACGGAATGCAATCGAATATGAGCGCTACCGTAGACGCCAATGGGAACCCGACCGCACTGGATCTGAATAATAATTATGTTTCAAGGTTACAAGTACAGAACATTACCATAAGCGAACAGTTTTCTCCATTGATTGGCATGGACGCAACGTGGACGGTATTGGGACAGTCCCTAACCACCAAGTTTGAATACAAAAAGGATCGCATGGCTACCCTATCCCTGAATAATAACCAAGTTACGGAAGTGAAGTCGGATGAAATTGTTTTTGGTATGCAAACCAAAATAGTAAAAGTGAAACTTTTAGATAAAATTCCGGCCAATGACTTGAATGCAGGATTGAACTTTTCGTTCCGCGATAACGCTACAATTATCCGTAAGGTAGTTGAAAATACGAATCAAGCTACTGCAGGACAGAAAGTTATTTCACTGAAACTGAATATTGATTATAACCTAAGTCAAAACCTGACGGTTTCCTATTATTATGATCAAAACTTGAATACCCCTAAGGTTGCTACCAGTTATCCTACAGGAAACATGAGTACTGGAATCAAATTACGGTTTAACCTTGCGGGTGTTCAGTAATGGTTATCAGAGCAGCCGAAGTCAAGGATGTTGAGGCCATTCATTCCCTCATTGTTGCCTTAGCCGTATATGAAAAAGAACCTCATGCGGTTATAAATACACCAGAAAAATTGAGCGAGGATCTTTTTGTTCACCAACGTTGTTTCGCGTTAGTGGCCGAGGATCAAAACCAAACGGTAGGTTTTGCATTATACTTTTTTGGATATTCTACTTGGAAGGGACGTACCTTATACCTTGAAGATCTTTTTGTGCGAGAAGAGTCCAGAAAACTGGGCATTGGACAGGACCTTTTTAACGCGGTACTTCGCGTTGCAAAAGAAGAAAAAGTCCGTAGGATGGATTGGCAAGTGTTGGAATGGAATACGCCTGCCATCGCCTTTTATCAAAAAAATAAAGCCTATTTAGATGAATCATGGATTAATGGACGACTGTTTTTTTAGTCGCTTTTCATTTGTTTTTTTATCGCTCATTCATTTTTATACCCACGGTCAAGCGTTTGAGGATTCTTTACCGTTAAATGAAATCCGTGTCCTTGCTTCACATAACAGCTATAAGGTAGCGCCATCGGCACGAACTATGAAGTTTATAAATCGGTTTAAATCCATATTAGGTGAAGAAAACCAACCGTTCCAACTCGCGTATTCTCACGAGCCAATCCGTGAACAATTAGAAGTTTACCACCTTAGAGGGTTAGAGTTGGATGTCTATAATGATCCACAAGGAGGGAGGTTTTTTAAACATAAGTTAAATTTTTTCATCCCAAAGCAGCGCATTAAAGAAGAGGCATACGAGGAGCTTAAAAAACCTGGTTTTAAAATTATCCATATTCCAGACATCGATTACCAAACGAATTATCTAACCTTGTCTGCTGCATTGGAGGAATTAAATCAATGGAGCGAATTGCATCCTTCCCACGCACCAATTTTTGTTAACATTGAATTAAAGGGAAGTGCCCTGGGTGATGAAGCCGGTATATTGAGGCTGATGGGGTTCAAAAAAGCGATTCCCTTTGATAAAAATGCGCTTGTATCCATGGATCGATTATTTCAACAAACGTTAAAAACGTTATATACCCCCGCCGAGTTTTTAAACCAAGAACCTACGTTGCAGGATCGCATTATCCATCAAGGCTGGCCAAGTATTGGAGCCGTTCGTGGAAGAGTATTCATCATCGTTCAGGGCAGTGGGGTACAGCACTATCCCGAATTTGGGAGCGCTTTTATCTATGGAAGTCCTGAAAACCCGAATATTGTCTTTATGCTTTGTGACGATCCTTTTTCCCATGAAGCACTCATTCAACAGCAAAGGAAAACACATATAATCCGCACAAGAACAGATGCAGGGACCATTGAAGCGCGTGCAAACGATTATGATCGACTTAACAAAGCCCTTAGCTCAGGTGCACAAATTTTGTCGACGGATTATTACAAACCCGATCCAACCATAGGGACCTTTACCATCCCTTTTGTGGGGTTTATTAAATAGCTTAAGGCCTTATTCTCGTTAGTTTGCGGTTATCTACAAACCCTGCCTGTGAATACAAAGCACTAAAATAGTTCAAGCTTGTATTTTGGTTGTTGAACATCTGCTGAATGCGGGTATCCAATAGTTGTTTTTTCATTGCTACAGGATCCGCTGGCGGAGTGTTTGATTTCTTCGCATTAGCGTTAATTTGAATCATGTAAACCCCATTTCGCCCCTTAATCGGAGCAGATGTTTGACCTGCTTTTAATTTACCACTGAATAGATAGCCCCAAAGTTCTGGCTCCCCCATCAAATTACCGCCATTAGCAAAACTAATTTCAAGCGTATCTGCTTTCGTATTGTTGGTTTTAGTGTAACTAAGAATGTCTTTAAATTTAGCCATTTCAGCGATCAATTTAGCGGCTTTCTTGTCATCAATTAACTTTTGACGCATCGCCATTTTAACCTCCCCAAAGGTGGGTATACCTTTCGCTTTTGTCCATCCTTTCAAGGCAATGATAAAACGGTTCTTGTCACGAACAGGAATGGCAATTAAGTCTCCAGATGCAACCTCATCATCAAAGGCAAACTCTAAAATCTTTTGCTCGGCCATGGATGAAATCATCATTTGATTCGTTAAGGATGGGTAATTGTCCTTAAGTACCATCTTTTGCGGCAATAACCCTTTGGCTTTTGCTTCTGATTCAAACGCAGCAATCTTTCGATTAACATCAGTGGCTTTTATCGCTCCTAATTTAGTATTCAATTGGGTAAGGAAACTTGCCGTTTTTCCTTCGATTTCTGATTCGGTCAATTCAGAAGCTTTACATACTTTACTTACCGTGTTCAGTCGTGGGTGTACAATGCTATCCCGGGTCATGACTTGAACAATATGAAGGTTGTTTTTTTGCTTAAAGAGCCCTATGGTTCCTAGGGGCGCTGAAATACAATAAGAGGTAAAAGCCTCTCCCATATTGCGGTTAATAACGTTATCAATTTTCCCGCCGCTCATTTTGGTATAGACGTCATCGCTATGCTTGTTTACCAATTCAGAAAATTTGGATGTATCCCTCAAGGCTAGGGCATACAAGCTATCTACAAACCTTCGTTTTTTACTAACGGCCAAAGGATCTTTTTTACTCGTACTATCACTAATCGCTGTACTAAGGTCAATTCGAATATGGCGGGCACCAATAAAGCTCGGCGCAAAACCCTTAACTTTCGCTAAAACGATGGTGTCCCCATCCGGTCCGCCTGGCAAGGTATATTGTACAATAGAGTCTATCGTTTTAAATTCTTTTTCGTAGCCCCCGGCAGGGTATATTCGTTTACTTGGAGGAGCCGTATTGCCATAGCCAGTATAGAATCGTTTATTATCGCTTTCCTTTAAAATAAACGTGGAATCATTGGTCGCTTTTTTAAATTTACTTCGCAACGTCGCCATGGTTTTATTGAAAGCCAATGAATCTTGTTTCGATGGGGTAATTTTATCCTCAACCAGATACACTTCACGCGTGCTTTCATGGTTAAAGTAGGCTCCATCTAGCTTATGTTCTTCGTAATATTTTTCCAACTCCTCGTTGCTCACTTTAACTTCGCTGTCGTTTACTTCTGAGTACTTTTTCACGACCAGGGTTATGCTTTTAGTATCATTAATGGCCGCTGTTTCCATGTCCAATTCTAACTTGGTAATATACTGCCCGGATTTCAGGATGTTTAAGTATTTATCCCTTTTACGTTGGTTTACAATTTCCTGAAGTTCGTTTCCTTTTTTCTTTCGAATCTGTTTTAATTCTGCTTTAATTTTATCTCTTCCTCCCTTGATTGAGGCCGGCGTAACTGTTCCCGTAAGGCTGTCAGTGAAATAAGCTTTGTTGTTGTCGTTGATTTCAAACCCATTAGTCGCCAAAAGGTAGGCATCTACTTCCTCGTCACTTACCGAAATTTCTAATTGATTATACTCTTCATCCATTAAAAGAGAATCAGCAAGATAACCAAAGGCTTGGTCTTCACAATTTCTTAAGTCTTCGTCGGTCAATGACGGTAGGCTATCCGTTTGAACCCCGGTTTGTTGTTCCAATTGGCGCTTTTTCGTCATTACCGTGTTATACTTGACAATTTCACAAAGTTGATTGTAACGATTGACGTCAATCTTACTACCATGCATTAAACCAACCCCGTATTTTCCTTCACCGGAATTAAAAATGCTTTTATAATTTTCAAGAATAAAGGCTAACATGGCAAGACCAATTAATCCAACTATTAACCAAGATTTATCCCTAATTTTATTTATAATCCCCATGTTCTCTAAAAATTAAAGTGCGAATTTACAAATAACTAAGGACTATTAAAACTATATCCTTAAACTTATCTCCCGCCTCCTTTCTTTGGCTCACTTTGGTTCGGCGGAGTTTGTTGTACCGGTTTAGCTGGTGCCACCGGTTTTACGGGTTTTTCCGTTGGTCCTGCGGGGGGAGTGGTCGGTTTGCTTTCCTCTCCTTTCGTGGGAGCTGGAACCGGTTTCGTCGTTGAACCTTCTTTTGTTGCAGGTGAACTTGGCACGGGTTTCTCAGCCTTCGGTGGCGTTGGTTCAGGTTTCTGAACCTTCGGTGCTGGAGCCGTTGTCGGATTTTGTGTTTTTGGAGAAGTGGGAGCAACAGGCTTATCTACTTTCGGTGCAGGAGGAGGAGCAACCGGTTTTTCTACTTTTGGTGCAGGAGGAGGGGCAACCGGTTTTTCTACTTTCGGTGCAGGAGGAGGAGCAATAGGTTTCTCGGGCTTAGATGGGGGTGGTGTTACTGTTTTTTCTTCCTTCGGTTGGGTTGGTTTTTGCGGGCTGTTTTGATTTAGACCATTGCCCTGGTTGGAAGGAGAATTGCCTCCATTATTGGGATTAATATTCGGATTTTGACCGTTATTGGTGTACGTAATGACAAACGTACCTTGTTGGGTCCCACAGCCATTATCCAATTGAACGTTGAAGGTATTTGCGCCTCCTTGCAAGACGACCGGGAGCGTTATCATATTACCAGCGAGTCCTAATCCCGTCAGCCCTGCTCCATTTTGGCTCAAGCTAACTTGGTTTACACTGGTAATATTCTGAACACTGAAATTAATTACGTAGGTTGGATTCGTGACGCTTGTGTTGTTTGAAGTAGGGTTAATCAACACAAAGGTTGGCGCTTTACACCTTGTAACGGTATAGGTTTTACTGTCGGATCCACACGCATTTGTGGCGGTAATTACAAAGGTGTTCAGGCCATCCGATAAATTGACTGTAGCATTTACATTTCCATTGGACCAATTGATAGCGTTGATTACGTTTCCATTTTTTGTGGCTTGAACCGTAGTACCGGCATCGTATCCGTTGATACCTACCGACAAATCGACCGAACTTCCCGTGGTATTACCTCCAGAGGCAACGCTCCCTTGAATAGTGATTTCAGGGCTTACGCAATTGGCAAATTGAACGGTGGTATTTTCGGTATCATTTCCACAGTTGTTATAAGCCGTAACATAAAAAGCATTCGCCCCAATGGTTAAGGTGACATTGGCCGTAAGTACGCCATTGACAAACGTAAAAGGTGTATTGGCGCCGTTAAAGGTCAAGGAAACTCCTTGAACATTCGTTACATTAGTGATTGTAGCTTGATAAATATAACTTCCATCACTTGCAATTAGGGCGGAAGTTACAACGATGGTAGGTGCCTCACAATGGTTGTAGATAACGGTGGCAGTTTCGGTGTCATTTCCACAGGCGTTTTGAGCGGAAACGCTTATGGTATTGCTTCCATTCGCTAAATTTAAATTTGACGTTAATACGCCATTGCTGTAATTGTATCCTTGTACCGATGAACCGTTCAGCGCGAGTGAAATTCCCTGTTGGTTTGGCATATTGGAAACATTCGCTGTGAACGTGTATAACCCCTGTGTTACCGATTGATTCGGGTTGGCAATACTAACCTGTGGTACCACACAATTCTGATAGTTAATCAAAAGTTCCGAACGGTCCGAACCACACGTATTTTGCACATTCAATACAATGGTATTAGCCCCCGCTTGAAGAGTTAATGGGACGGAAAGTTGTGTACCATTCATGGTGTAATTGGTAACCGGAATTCCATTGAGCGTAAGGCTAACTTGTTGGCTTGTCGCCCCATTAACTTGCGCATTCAATGTAAACAGTGCGTTATTAACAGTGCTGTTGTTTTGATGTTGGATGCTCAGAACTGGCGGGGTACATGGGGTGTAAATGACTTGAATGGATCGGGTATCCGTTCCGCAAGCGTTTGTGCCAGATAACATGAGGTTATTCATGCCGTTTTGAAGGGTAACGTTGGCAGTAACGACGCCGTTGTTATACGAAACGGGGGTTAATTGACCATTTACCATCAATGCTAATCCCTGTACGTTATTGACGCCTTGTACATTTGCGGTTAATGCATAATTTGCCTGAGTTACGGTTTGTCCACTCGGATTCGTCAAGCTTACCGTTGGGGAACTGCAGGTGCTTAACATTACCGTAGAAATCTGTTGATCGACGCCACATCCGTTGTTAGCGTGAATTAAAAATGTGTTAGTTCCGTTGATCAAGGTTACC
>JBJTWF010000182.1:0-5580 GCA_046081565.1 Flavobacteriales bacterium
AAATAACCGTTTGATTAAACAGCTTAATCTAACACCAAAGGCGTTTATACTGTGCACCATTCACCGCGACTCCAATACCGATAACCCTGAATCTTTGAATCAAATTATGCGGGGAATACTAGCCATTCAATGGATTTCAAACCAAGCCGTGGTGTTGCCCTTGCATACGAGAACACGTATGAAAATGACGGAACTCTTGGAAACGGACGTCGCCGACGAATTAAGGAAAAACGGGAACATTCACGTGATTGACCCCGCTGGGTTTTTGGATATGATTTCGTTGGAAAGCAATTGCAGCCTTGTAATTACCGACAGCGGTGGCGTTCAAAAAGAAGCTTTTTTCTTTAAAAAACCCTGCATCATTCTAAGGGAACAAACGGAATGGGTAGAAATAGTGGAAAATGGAAATGCAATGTTGGTAGGATCTAGCGAAGAAAAACTAATCGATGCGTACCATCAGTTAACCCATAAAAACGACTATACCTATCCCCCATTTTTTGGCGACGGACATGCATCGGAAGAAATATGTCGGTTGATTATTGAACACCTATGACACTCATCTTTGTTGAACAAGTCACTAACAGGCTAACGTATACCTTAGATTTTATCTTTACATCGCGCGGATTAAGCTATGAATTAACTACTGACGCTTCGCAATTTAGGACGGCAACATCGACGAAACTTAATTATTCAAATCGTTCCTTTGAAGGGATTCCATGCATTAATCCATCAACCCTTTTGTTTGAAGAAGGCATCAAACCGATTGCCTTGGACAAAGTTCGCTTCGAAACGCTTGAAATCATGTCATTCAATCAGATCCCTGACCTTTTGGCATCGATTTTCTTCGTTTTGTCTCGCTATGAAGAATACTGGGTAAGCGAACGAGACACTCACGCCCGCTTCCCTGCCCTTTGCAGTATGCAATCCACGTACGGATGGTTACAAGAACCCATTTGTGACCGCTGGGCCATATGCCTTTTAACCGTTATCGGAATCCCCTCGATTCCTAATACTGAAATTTCTATTCAACCTACCTTCGACATTGATGCGACCTTTGCCTTCAAAGAAAAGGGATTGCTTAGAAACCTCGGTGGAACGATGCGTGACGTAATGAAAGGACGACTGAAACGCATCAAGGAACGGATTAAGGTGTTGACGCATAAACAAAAAGACCCCTTTGATACCTTTGAACGCATTAAGAGCATTTCATTAAGTAATCCGAATACCCGATGCTTCTGGTTAATGGCAGATTACGGGCCCTTCCACAAAAACCTAGAATTCAATAATCCTAAGCAATGTGCCATCATTAACGAATTGGCTACGCATTGTGAAATTGGCATTCATCCAGGCTATACGTCTTACACCCGTTCCAACATCCTTGCACTTGAGATTAGTCGCTTATCATCAGTTTTATCGAAACCCATTACCACTAGTAGACAACATTTCCTTAGGCTACGAATTCCTGAAACCTACTCCCTTCTGGATCAACTAAACATCGAGGAAGATTTTTCGATGGGCTATGCGGAAACAACCGGATTTCGAATGGGAACGGCGCGAAAAACACCCTGGTTTAACCTCCAAACCAACGAAATCACAAACCTAGCCCTACAACCCTTTTGTTACATGGATGGCACACTAAACGAATACCTCAAGTTAAGCCCTGAAAAGGCATTAATTGAAATAAAAAAACTGAAAGAAATGGTTCGTGTTTACGGTGGTACCTTTAGTTTTATTTGGCACAACGAAACGATAGGATTTCATCAACACTGGAAAGGCTGGGAAGAAGTCTTCGAAGAGAGCATAAAGCTCAATTAATCGTAAAGGTCCTCAAGAAATTCGATGAAAGTCTTATGTACGTGTTTAGACCTTGTCGCTTTCCATTGAATTCCTGCTTTGAACCATCGGCCGGGCATCTGCACATATCCTGCTTCAACGTAGTCTGTATTTAACAGGTTGTTACCTTCAAAAAATAGTGAAAACGTACGGCTTAGGTTTACTAAAGCCTTCGCGTCGAAAAGAGAGTACGCCATTCCGCCAACACGATCTACTCCTCGATATGCGACGGACAAGGTTACCCATTTGTATACGTTGGCGGTAACCCTGCCAATCAATTGGTTTCGTAATCCGGAGAACGCGTAACGCGACTCACTCGTCATTAAAGGATCAGCAAATTGATGACTTGCGTCCATGTAATTATACCCTAGCGACACGTCTTGAAGCGTAATATTTCCTTTACCATTCCAACGATACGAGAGGTTGGATTCGATTCCCGTAAAGATGACATTAGATACATTTATCGGCATCCATGGATTGTTCATTGCCACGGTACTTCGAACCCAATCAATCATGTTGTTGGTGTTTCTTCGAAAAACAACGACTTCCAACGAAAGTTTTGATTTCCACCCCTCACGGCTTCCACTTACGGATTGCCCCCATGTTGCGGTGTAAGAGGCGCCTAACTCGGCATTCGTAGCATATTCAGGTTGTAAATCGGGGTTTCCAACGTTGGAATAATCTTGATAAAAAAGCTCTGTGTACGAAGGGGCACGATAACTTTGACCAATATTTCCAAAGATGCGTATCGTTTCCGTAGGTAGATATGCTACCTCTATTCCAGGCAACAATTTTTCATAGGTATTTCCATTCATATACAGGTTGAAATAATGCACATTACCAACGAATATAAGTTTGTTATCGAATCCCTTGATGGTGTGATCTACAAACGCCGAAACATACGTTCTTTCCCTCATTCCTAAATTAGTGCTGTTGAGACCCTCCAAACGAAATTCACCACCAAACCCCGTTGTACCTAAAGCTGACATCCATTTACCCGTCTCTTCAAGCGTTATCACCTCCGACCAATGCTTGTTCGTGTAGAAGGAAGGCTCATATCGTTTTAATCGAAATTCATCTCGGTGGGTACGCAAAGAAGCTTTCGTTAGAAAAGTCAGTTGTTTTGTTTTTAACCGATGAGACACCCCTGCCATAGCCATTTGCGTTGACTCCCATTGATCGGGAAAGGAATTCGTGTAATAACCATTAGCGCCGAACGAACGATCGGTATAGCCTAGCAAGGCAGAAACTTCCTGGTTTTTATTAAGGGGAAGAACCGCATCATAAAAAAGTTGTTGATTCGTAAAATCGGAATTATACCAATACCCATCGCTTTTATCATAACCGAAAGAAAAGGATTGGCGTACCTTTCCTATTGGGACGTGCACCGTAGATTGAAAACCGAGCCCGCCAAAACTGCCGCCAAAACACTGCATGTTCACACCTACACTTCGCTCCGGTTGGGTAACAAAATTCACTGCGCCAGTCATGGCATTTTGACCAAAGATTCGCGTTCCAGATCCTTTGTACACTTCAAGGGCCTTAACATTCGTTAGCAACACCGGAAGGTTGAGTGCATGATGTCCGGTTTGAGGATCGATTACTTTAAATCCATTAATCAAGATAATATTTTGTTCAAAAGTCCCACCACGTATGCTCAAATCACCTTGAACCCCTTGCACTCCTCTTTGCCGAAAATCCAACCCTGGAACAAAAGCTAAAGCCTCATTGACAGACCGAATGGGTAAAGCCCTGTTCTGTGCAAGAGAATACGTTTGAATCGTACCGGTTCTGTCATTGATGGAAAAAGGAACCCCCTTACCGTAAACAATTACTTCGTTGGTAGACTTGATGGTGTCCGTTAAACGGATCGATTGAGCCCGGAAAGAAAGAACAGTAATAACTGCGAAACCAAATAAAATTATTTTCATCGATAATGGAAATTAAAGTGGGTTGGTAAAGTATCAAATGTAAAAAGTACTTCGTGTTTACCAGGAAAAAAGGAGTCAAAATTTCGTTCAAAAACTACCCCTGGAGTCATCGAATAGAACCAAACATCAGCCATAAACTCCTTATTTTGAAACCCTAACGTTCCAGTTTTTGTGAGGGGGTCTAAGGATAAAACCGTCAGCGAAGGTTGGATCACGTTTCGCTCTTTTATGGTTCCAAAGGTAAAAACCCGTTCCTCCCCATTCCCTATGCGAACTTTTACGATGTGCGGGGTTTTACTTCGTGCCGCCTCAAATAGTTTTATCGATTCAAAATTGTGTAAGGAAACGGCTGACGTTTGGGATTGCAACATGCGTAGTTTCCTGCCTTTTAGCCGAAACACCTCAACCGTTAGGCTTGCATTTACGTTGTCAACATTATTGGCTACAAGATGCAAGGTTTGGTTTTGGTTACCTTGAATCAAACTTAGGGTTTGATAAAGATCCTTGACCTTGTAATGTAAAGCTTTCCAATTTCCGTAATAATCAATACTGGACCACGTTGGTGCGGGCCAACAATCGTTAATCTGCCAATACAAGGTCCCCATGCAACGTGGCGCATCGAGTAAATGCGCACCAATGGCTGAAGATACGGCATAGGCTTGGGTAAGTTGAGAAAAATAAACAATATCGGAAAAATGGGATGAATTTCCGTACAATTCTTTACTAAACGTTACCATCTTGGTATTTCCCACATAACTTTTTTGGTGAAATTTCATAGGTGTGGAATTAAGCGTCCAATCGGAGGAATCACAAAAGGAACCTAGGGTAGCATATTCGGGAAAGCTTTGAAAACCAAATTCTGCATTAAATCGACCAATATTTATTTCAAAACCTTGCAGTGGATCGTTACCGTGCCATACCCCCCAATAATGTTGGGTACCGTGATTAAAATAGGATGGATTTCCCCAATTGCTCAACGGGGAGGTATGTACATACGGAGTATTTGAAATTCGCGAAAGCGTGTTAGGTAAAAGCTGCTTAAACAAGGTATCGTATGCCTTTTCAATTAGACGTTGATCCTCAGGGGTTAATGCATATTGAAGCTGTAAACCCCAATGCTTCCAAGCTATATCGACTTCATTATTCCCATTGAGGTACACCACCGAGGGATGTTTGACAAGTCGTGGAAGTTGATAATCCAATTCCTCTTTAACATTGGCTAAAAAATTAGCATCCCCTGGATACATGGCACAAGCAAACATCGCATCGTGCCACACCATAAGTCCTAACCGATCGCATTCGTTCAAGAAATCCTCCGTGGCGTAATCACCTCCACCCCAGATTCTAACCATGTTAAAATGACTGGAAACCATCCATTGAACCCATTTTTCCCATTCTTCCTTTCGCGTTATTCCGCCAAAAACTGAGGGTGGGATCATATTTCCCCCCTTCATAAAAACAGGTTTCCCATTGACTTCAAAGGCAAAGGAAGTGCCCCAATCATCGTTTTTTTGAATCAATGAAACCGTTCGCACACCGAATGCATAAGGATAACGCTCAAGGATTAGCCCTTGGTCGTTTTCAACTACCAAGGTGTCCAGATACCGATAAGATTCTCCCATTCCATTGGGCCACCATAGGATTGGATTGGCTATTTTAAACCCGATACGCTGCATCGAAAGGGAATCACTGGTTACGCACCAACCTAATCTGGTGGAACGGATCTTTTTCACACGGACATCGTTCTTTTGAATCAGTACTACCTCCATTATCGCCTCTTGACTGAGGGATAAAGTATTTACGTTGCAAGATTTTA
>JBJTWF010000183.1:0-17645 GCA_046081565.1 Flavobacteriales bacterium
TCAAAACTCTTGGATATTTCCGGTTGGTCACCCGGACGATATGTGTTAAAACATGCCTCAGGGGCGCTGCCAATTATTAAACTATAAAACTAAAAAGGTCGGCACTGCCGGCCTTTTTTATTGGATAATACTGTAGTAGATCGGGAATCCGATGGTAATATTCATGGGAAAGGTAATGGCAAGCGCCATGGGTAAAAAGTCAGGGACGCTGAAAGTATCGGTTGTTTCGACAGGAAAATACGTTATGCCTTTTTTTCTTAAGGGTTTCTTAGAACAACATCCCGGTGTAGATTTACAAATGGATGTCACCAATAAAAATTTAGTAATCGAAAGCATTCTGCGTAACGAGGTTGATTTCGCTTTGGTTTCTATAATTCCTAAAAAACTAACTGTAGATTCTATCCCTTTACTAAAGAATTCTTTGTATTTGATTGGAGGTCATCCGGTGGGTAGCAAACGGAAATGGGCCATGAGGGAATTAATGGATCGCCCCTTAATTTTAAGAGAGGAAGGATCGGGGACGCGTCAAATGATGGAGAAATACATGAAAAAACATCAAATTTTATTGACCAGAAAGCTAGAGCTTACATCAAACGAAGCGGTCAAACAAGCCGTAAAAGCGGGGCTCGGATATTCGATAATGCCTTTAATTGGTTTAAAAATGAATTGGAATCGGGTGACTTAAGCATTCAATCCATTCGCGGGCTTCCAATACACAGTGAGTGGCAGTTAATTTCTTTACGAGGTAAACGGCATGGGCCTGTAGCCAAGGCATACAAAGCCTATTTACAAGAAAACAAGTCGATTATCATGGAGCGCTATTTTGATTGGCTATCGGAATATAGTTCGTAGTTACAATGCTAAAATTCGGAGTTCAACCCTTCGGTTATCGGTTCGCTCTTGTTCATTCTTCTCCGGTAAAGGCCATTTTGGTTGCGTTGAACCCAAGCCTTTAAAGGCAAGCCTTTTGGAATCGATTCCTCTGCGGATCAAGTCAACATAAAGGGCTTTAGCTCTTCGGGTTGATAAATCTGTTTCGTCGTAGGGATCACAACAAATATGTCCTTCAATACTAATTCTTAAACTGGGAATATCGCGCATCACGTTAAAGAGGTCGTCAATAATCCTCTGCATGCCAGGCAAGTATTCTTCTGTGCCAGGTTCAAAGTTCAGGCCCATAAGGGTTAGTTGGTCTCCAACCTTGAGTTTTTTTATTTTCGAGCTAAGGGTTTTAGAAAAATATACTACTACCTTTCGATCAGCAATACCTAAGGTTGGTCGTTCGCCTAATCCTTCTGTGGTTGTATTTTGTAACCAATCCGGATTTATACTATCCAATAGCGTTCGAACGCCATCGGCACGCTCGATGGATAAGACCTTGTTTTTAGTGGTATTACCCAATGAATCAGTATACCCAATGATGCCTATGATTTCTTTTACGTCCTTATTCATCGTTTGAAATAACTTCTTCTTTTCCATCGATGAAAGCTGGTTTGACCCAATACTAAAGTGTAGGGTAAGCGAGTCTTGAGCCACAACCGTAGCTATACTCAGTAGGGGGGTAATAAATAAACGGATAAGCATAATTTGCAGATAATGAGGGATTCCAAAACAGTTACATACTAACGAAAATACCAAACTTAAGTTCTCTAGGTATCTACCATTGCCATGAAGGCATAAAGCCATGCGCTTATTTGGTATGAAACTAAGAAGGTTAGGAAGTCGATTCTCAGAGGAAGAAGGCAGGATTGTATTTTAGCGGTAATCCTTATTCCAGGTAAGAAATAGTACCAAAAAGGCTATTTTGAGGAATTTAGCATCAAAGGTGTTTTCCGATGATTTTTACCCTTTTTTAAGAAAGGTGGTGGCATCGGACGTACGTTCATTTTTTCTTTAAATAGATAGCGCTTGAACGGTACTTTAGGGTGGAGGGCTTTAAACCGAATGCACTTAACGGAATCGTTTTGATGGTTATTAGGAAAGTCTGGAGTGCTTTCATTAACAGGATTGGGAATAAAATGCTTTTTTTCACAACCGAGGACAACCATTAACCAAAGGCATAGAAAGACAGTACGCAATACCATAGTGTACGATGAACTGCAAGGTCAATAATTCGTTACAAGGAACCGTACAAATTATCTTAAATGAAAAACAATGTAAGCGTTTAACGAGGTTGCAACCACCATCCAAAAGGCATAGGGCAGTAGGAGAACAGACCGTCCCTTCAAGATTTTACGGTTTGAAACAAGGAGGTATAGTACCAGGAACAGCAGTAGGGAAATGGAAAGTAAGGCAACGGATGGAAGCCTGTAGTAGAAAAATAGAGGATTCCATGAGACGTTTAATATCCATTGAAATGCGTAAAGCAAAGCTAATTTTTTTTCGTTTTTCCGGTAGAGAAAACCATTCTGCCATGTATATGGAAAAACACAGCATTACGGTAGTCCATGCAAAGCCAAAAACCCATCCAGGAGGATTCCAAGGGGCTTTAGGTAACGATTGATACCATGCCGATGACACTCCGGTTTTTGTAAACAAGCCCCCTATAAAAAGCGCTAAGGCGTTGAACAAAAGAAAAAGAAAAAAGTAGGCTATTCGTTTCATTTAGGGTAATCAACGTGCTTTTATTTTCGTACGGTTCGGGAAAAACATTCCACAATGCTAACAAAAATAAGCAAATCTCTTACAGGTTTCCCGTTCGGGTGTTAATTTCCAAATCTCCTTCCGTTACCGTTCGGTAGGTTGGGGTCCATTCGCTTTTCCACTCACTTCCCAATTGGTATTTTGCTAGATACACGATTTGCCTAACGTGATATGCATAGTGGGCCATTTGCCGTAGGATTGCTTCCATGAGGGTATGGGGTTCAGACCGAATATAAATTGTTCGCGTCAAATCTTCCTCTGTAAAAGAGTCGAGGACTTCGAATAAGCAAACCAAAATAAAGGATTGCGCTTTTACCTGATAGGGGATCAAAAAAATAAGCGTGCCCAGTAAAAATGCGATGAATTTCATGTTGCAAAAGTACCTCAAGAAGAAGTCAACCCTTTTTTGTAATTGGCTCAAAAAATAGCCCTAAGGGCTCAATCGTTGGGAGCTGTAGGAAACATAAGGGTTAGCAATTGATCTACCGCAGCGTATGGTGAAAGGGTTCCTTGAATAACCTTTTCTCTAAGGGTAGTGTACGATGCTTTGTATTGAGGTTGGTGTAGTAGAAAATCTTGTAGCGTACGGTGTAAAGCCTCTTCAAACAGGGCCAAGTTTTGTTTATCCCTATTGGCTTCAAAATATCCGTTTTGAATCGTAGTTTCTTTATATGCTTCAAGCCACGTTGGTATAAGACCTATGTTCTTTCCAGTATAACTGCTTACCATTTCAATTTTAGGCTTCCATTGGCTGGTTTTGGGATGAAAAAGACCGATGACATTCTGTAAATACTGTTTTGCTTTTTTTGCTAACAGTTCATGCTCTTCCTCCGCTTTGGTAATTAGGATTCCGTCAGCCATTTCCACGATCCCGCGTTTTATGCCTTGTAATTCATCGCCAGCGCCTGGAAGCATTAACAACAAAAGGAAATCTACCATCGCATGGACCAAGGTTTCGCTTTGCCCTACGCCCACGGTTTCAACCAGAATGATATCGTAGCCCGCCGCTTCACACAATACTATGGATTCCCGCGTATGTTGCGCTACACCTCCTAAATGACCTTGGGTTGGTGAGGGTCGAATGAAAGCATTGGTTTCTTGGGATAGGTTTTCCATTCGCGTTTTATCTCCTAGTATGCTCCCTCCTTGAAGACTAGAACTGGGGTCAATGGCCATTACGGCTACCTTTTTTCCTTCGGCTATAAATGCTTTACCTAAGGATTCTATTAAGGTGCTTTTTCCTACCCCTGGAACCCCCGTAATTCCAACACGAATGGATCGTCCTGCGAGCGGAAGACACAACTGTATCAGTATTTTCGCTTCCTTACGGTGTTCTGGAAGTTGGCTTTCAATCAAGGTAATAGCGGTGGATAACGCTTGTCGATCCCCGGCTTCAATTCGGGGAAATAATACCGATGCCTTTAAATCCTCGCGATGTGCCTTTCGCTGGGATAACCAATGTTCATATTGCGAAGGATCAAGGCTCACTCAACATGTTTTTAAGGGCCTCCATGGCCAATTGTATGTTCTGATATATTTCGAGTACACTGGCTTCCATCATATAACAGGGAGCACAAATTACCTTATTTTTTTCATCTATCGATATTTCATAATGCGTTTTTTCTTGAACGCGTACTCCCGTTTTAACCAATTCATCGGAAAACCAGGTTTGGTCGTAGGGCGATTTTGCGTCTCGATGACCAACGGTAAGCGTTACTTCTGAATGGGTGTCTTCTAAGGCCTTAGCAATCACAACCGGACTAACACATAGCGCAACAAGAGGTTTTTTACGGGCATGCATGGATTGAATCAACTTTTTTACAGCGGGATCTATGGGACCTGCTGATCCCTCGAAGGCCCAACGGGTAAAGTTTTTTGCACAACCAAACCCACCAGGTAAAACCAAGGCATCAAGGGTTTCCGGGTCAAGGGACTCCATGGATACAATGTTCCCTCTCGCAATCCTAGCCGCCTCAATCATCATGTTTCGGTTTTCAGGCATTTCATCTCCCGTAAGGTGATTTATAACATGGTGTTGGTTTTTATCCAGGCCAATACAGGTAACGGTCCATCCTTGTTGTTCGATCACTAATAGGCTTAAAACGGATTCATGAATTTCTGCGCCGTCGTAAACACCACAGCCAGAAAGGAGCAGGCCAATGTTCATAGTAGTATGTTTTGTACTGGTAAAGTTAAGAAATCAAGGACAAATAAATGGCTTCGTATTGCGGGACAATTGCATCAATAGCAAAGGCTTTGGCTCTTTTCAAGGCCATGGTCTTGTAATAAACCTTTTTTTCCGGTTCAAGCAATTGAAGGGTAAAATCTGCCATGCCTTCAATATCACCAACGGGGGCTAAAAAACCCGACGATCCGTGAAGGTTTACCTCAGGAAGCCCCCCCTTATCAGTGGAGATCACAGGCACACCAACGGCCATTGCCTCCAAGCCTGCGAGTCCAAAACTTTCGCTTTCTGAAGGTAGAATAAAGACATCTGCTAGCTCCAGTACTTGACGGGTTTCGCGAAGCTTTCCTAAAAAAATGACCCGATCACAGAGGTCAAGGCTGCGACAGAGCTGTTCGCACGCAAAACGGTCAGGTCCGTCTCCGACCATCAGTAATTTAGCGGGAATTTTTTGATTTACCTTTTCGAAGATTCGAATCACATCCTCCACGCGTTTGACTTTTCTAAAATTGGATATATGACATACAATGGGTTCTTCTGGGGTAGCGTAACGGGCTCTTTGGTTTACATCGGGTGTGGGTAACGCATCGAGTGTCGGAATAAAATTCGGAACAACGTTTATTTCTTTTTTAACGGTAAAATGGGTTAGGGTATCTTTTTTTAAACTCTCAGAAACCGCAGTAACGACGTTCGAAGCATTGATGCAAAATTGAACCACAGGGACAAAGGAAGGATCCTTTCCAATTAAGGTGATATCGGTGCCATGTAACGTTGTCACAAAGGGAATATGGATTCCTTCATCAGCCAAAATTTTTTGCGCCATGTACGCGGCAGAAGCATGGGGTATGGCATAATGTACATGCAGTACATCTAATTGCTCGTATTTAACGACATCATATATTTTCGAAGCCAACGTGGTCTCGTAGGGTTGAAATTCAAACAAGGGATAATCAGAAACGGAAACTTCATGATAGAAAATATTGGCTTGAAATCTACCTAGCCTTACGGGTTGGGAATACGTAATAAAATGGATTTCATGACCTTTTAAGGCAAGCGCTTTTCCAAGTTCAGTGGCTACAACACCGCTTCCACCAAAGGTGGGATATAATACGATTCCGATTTTCATTTTTTACTTCTTGCTTTGAGCATTTTGACCCAAAGGAAAGAAAAACGTAATGCGATACAAGATGGGAAGGATTTTCACCACTTGACCGTTTTGATCCTTTAACCGCACCGAATAACTTGACCTAAATGGACTGTTTTCGGCATTAATTACATCGTAAAAAATACCACCGTTGACCCTGATCTTACGATTGAATTCCCTTGAAAATCCCCCTCCTAAAAAGAGGGTAGAGGCCCATTGTTTAGCTGAGTAATTAAAAAATATGAAGTTGTATGGACTTCGTAACAGTTCGTATTCTGCGCCAAGAAAAACGGTATTATTCATGCGATAATGAGCGTATGCCCCACCACCGTAGACCGTGAATCCCATTTTTTGCCCTAAATTATTGGACCACGTTCGTTGATAACGAAAAGAAGGCCCAACCGCCCAATTTTCATTCAATATGGCTGCGTATTTTATATCACCGCCTACCGCTCCACCTAACGTTGATCCTCCTGCGAAGACCTCCACCCCAATTTCCGAACCATCAAAGGTCGTCTGACATTGTACCATCCATGGAATCAATGCGAGAAAGAAGAACCAATGTTTCATGCTTTTTTTGACAAAGATACAAACATGGAATGAATGGGCGATGCAGAAATCGTTTGTCAATTATTCGTACCTTTGTTCCATGGTTTTAATTGATGGAAAGCGAATTTCACAGGAAATAAAGGATGAGCTTAAATCGGCCGTTTTGCAACGCAAAGCAGCGGGTAAAAAAATTCCTCATTTAGCGGCCGTATTGGTTGGAAACGACGGCGCTTCTCTGACCTATGTTAGCAACAAAGTGAAGGCCTGTGAGGAGATTGGATTTGAGAGTACCCTCATCCGCTACGACGACTCTGTTCCTGAGGACATTTTGTTGGCTAAAGTCCATGCCCTGAACGAGGACCGAAGCATTGATGGATTTATTGTACAGCTTCCCTTACCGAAGCATATCGATGAATTGAAAATCACCCAAGCCATTGATCCTTTGAAAGACGTTGACGGATTTCATCCTCGGAACCTAGGAAACATGGTTGTCAATTTACCTGGATTCCTTCCTGCTACACCGGCGGGAGTTATGGAGCTTATTCATCGAATGAACATTAAAACCGAAGGTAAGAATTGCGTCATTATCGGTCGTAGCAATATTGTTGGTATGCCCCTGAGCATTATGTTGGGGAGAAATAATAATCCTGGAAATTGTACAGTAACGCTGGCCCACTCCAAAACGGCGAATTTGTCGGAGGTTTGTCGGACCGCGGATATCCTTATTGCCGCCATAGGACAGCCCGGTTTTGTTACAGCGGACATGGTCAAAGAGGGAGCTGTGGTCATCGATGTAGGAACCACTCGAATGGACGATGCTACGAAAGCTAAGGGGTGGCGCTTGGCAGGTGACGTTGCCTTTGACGAGGTCGCCAAAAAGGCGAGTATGATTTCCCCTGTGCCTGGAGGTGTTGGTCCGATGACGATAGCCTCCTTGATGATGAACACGTTAAAAGCCATGGAGCTTAAAGGTAAATAAACGGTATTAGTAAATTTTTTCAAAAAGAAATACAATGAATGTTCCTGTTACGGTTTATGCGGAAATGACGCCAAACCCTACGACGATGAAATTTGTGGTGAATAAATATTTAATTGCCTCGAGTGATTCCGTTGAATTTAACAAGCGACAAGACGCCGTTGGTTTTTCTCCTTTGGCGGAGGCTCTATTTGACTTTCCTTTTGTTAAAGGCGTTTTTATGACAGCTAATTTTGTTACGGTAACAAAAACCGATAACGTTCCCTGGGATTTTATTACCATGGAACTTCGCGAATTTATACGGGATTTTATCGGTCAAGGAAAAGAGGTCTTAATCCAAATGCCGCTTGCGGCTGAGAAACAGGTAGCGAAGGAGCGACCGGAGATTGCGGAGCCTAGTGATTTGGATGAACCCATCGTAGCGCTTTTAGATCAATACGTCCGTCCTGCCGTTGAAAACGACGGGGGGGCCATCGACTATGTTGGATTTAAGGACGGGACCGTAAATTTAATTCTAAAAGGTTCTTGTTCTGGCTGTCCATCGTCTACCGCTACCTTGAAAGGAGGAATAGAAACCTTGTTAAAACAACACATTCCTGAAATTCACCAGGTTGTGGCATACAATGGGTAACCCCAGGAAATTTTTGGGTAGAAAAATTAAACAAATTGCTTTTCTCATTGTTAGTACGTAACTTTGAGTTAATCAAAGAAAGTGTCATTTTAACACTTTGAAAGCATTTGAATTTTACAAAAATACGTTGGAAACAACCCTTATCGATCGCGTCTTACCCATGAATTTAAACGAGGCACTGCTTCATTATTTTGGATATCAGTCTTTTAAAGGTGAGCAAAAGGAAATAATCGAGAACATTCTTGCTGGCAAGAACACTTTTGTAATCATGCCAACGGGGGGAGGAAAATCGATGTGTTACCAATTGCCTTCCTTGATGATGGAGGGAACGGCGGTAATCGTTTCTCCGCTGATTGCCTTAATGAAAAACCAGGTAGATGCCATTCGATATGTTAGTGAAAACGGTAGCGTTGCCCATTTTTTGAATTCTTCCTTGTCCAAGGCTGAAATCGCGGCGGTGCGCAAGGACGTTATCTCTGGTGTTACCAAAATGCTGTATGTGGCGCCTGAATCGCTTACGAAAAAAGAAAACATTGATTTTTTATCCTCCGTTAATCTTTCGTTTTTTGCCATTGACGAAGCGCACTGTATTTCAGAGTGGGGACATGATTTTCGTCCTGAATACCGCCGATTACGTGAAATTTTTGAGAAAATATCTAAGGTTCCAATTATTGCATTGACGGCGACGGCAACCCCTAAGGTGCAAATGGATATACAGCGAAACCTTAATATGTTGGATGCCCAAGTGTTCAAGGCTTCGTTTAATCGGGACAATTTGTTTTATGAAATTAGGCCGAAACGCGATGTTGAAAAGCAAATCATTAAATACATCAAGGCGCATCAAGAGGAAAGCGGGATCATTTACTGTTTGAGCCGTAAAAAAGTAGAGGAAATTGCTGAACTACTTCAAGTCAATGGGATAAACGCCCTTCCTTATCATGCGGGATTGGATGCAGACGTTCGTGCCAAACACCAGGACATGTTCCTAATGGAAGAAGCCAGCGTAATTGTAGCCACCATTGCCTTCGGGATGGGAATTGATAAACCGGATGTCCGCTATGTCATTCACCATGACATTCCGAAGTCCCTCGAAAGTTATTATCAAGAGACCGGCAGAGCTGGTAGAGACGGTGGAACAGGGGTTTGTCTTGCATTTTATTCGTACAAGGATATTGAAAAGTTAGAGAAATTCCTTTCGGGGAAACCGTTAACGGAACAAGAAATTGGGCGACAACTCCTAACGGAAATTGTTTCTTATGCGGAAACCTCGGTTTGTCGGCGAAAATATATCCTTCACTATTTTGGGGAGACTTTCGACGAAAAAGGGTGTCATGAGCATTGTGATAATTGTAAAAACCCGAGGGAACGTAGAGAAGGAATGGAGTACCTATCTACCTTACTCCGTGCCGTTCGTGAATTAGACGAACAATTTAAATCACGTCATTACTGTGCTTATTTGTCGGGTATGGTGACTTCCGAAATTAAAACGTATAAGCATCAAGCGTATCCAGGGTTTGGTAGTGGCAAGGACCGGGATGAACATTTCTGGAATGCGGTGATTCGTCAAGCTACCATTGGTGGTTTGCTTTACAAAGAAGTTGAATCGTTCGGGGTACTTAAATTAACGCCTGAAGGTAAGGCCTTCCTGGAAAAACCTACTTCGTTTTTGTTGCTCAAGGAGCATGACTTTTCAAATACGGATGACTATGAGCATTTCGTGCAAAACAGTAAAGGAGGTGCTTTCGATGAAACCTTATATGATCTTTTACTGGATTTAAGGAAGTCTGTAGCCAAACAGATGGGCGTACCTCCTTTCGTTGTTTTTCAAGACCCTTCCTTGAGGGATATGTGCCTTCAGTATCCCATTTCTATGGATGAACTTACCCATATTCAAGGCGTTGGGGTAGGTAAAGCGCAACGATTCGGCGAGCCGTTTGTGGATCTAATCGCCCATTACGTAGAGGAGCATGATATTGATCGTCCTCAAGATTTCTTTATGAAGTCCTTGGTCAATAAATCAGGACTAAAAGTACAACTCATTCAAAACATCGATCGTAAACTCCCGCTTGAAGATATTGCGCGCTCTCAAAGTAAAAGCTTTGAAGAAATTTTAGAGGAATTAGAATCCATCGTTGCCTCGGGTACTCGTGTTAATTTGACGTATTATATCGATGAGAAAATTGATCGAACCGAGCAAGAAGAAATCTTTGATTATTTTAATTCCGCTGAATCAGACGACATCGTTGACGCCTGTCATAAATTCGATGGGTTGTATTCCGAGGAGGAATTGCGTTTGGTTCGCATTCGGTACCTCAGTGAGGTAGCCAACTAAGGTTTTTTCGAAAATATATCCGCTACGGATTGTTGTGCGATGGCATGATACCCCACTTTTGCTTCTTTGTATACGCTCAAGGCCCAGGCCTTATCTTGCGGGTTGTTTCGTAATGCCTCGTACAAGGGAAGGATGTATTTTCGTCTGCCCGTGGATTTCAAAAACGTTCGCAAGGCAGGGTAAACGACGTTATTGTGCCTTTTTACATTCACCAAAAACCATTCATATTTCAATTCAGCATTTCCTTTTGTACTAAAGTTCATGTAGTGATCTATGTCGTTGAGCACTTCAATCGGAAGGTTAGGATCCAAGGAGCGAAGGTAAAATTGCCATTCAAGTGTTCCGTATTGCGTAACTGCTAATTTCTCCTGGTATGTAACCTTTTTAAAGTTCGATTTTTGTTTTCTCTTCCCTTTTTTCTTTACCGGAATTTCTACCCATTTAACTTTATTTACGGGAGCAAAAACATCCTCACCGCGGTTGGTTCTTTCCGCTAAACTTTTCATCGCCTCGAGCTTTGATGCGCGAGGAACATAGCAATTTTTAGGGAGTCCTTCCAAGTATATCCATTCGTTGGTATTGAACGTAAATTTATGAGGTTCCAGCAAGGTGGTTTTGAGGTAACTTTCGAACGCTTCACTGGTAATCGGTTTAAAGCGATGGTCTTGGAAATAGGCTTTAAGAAATGGATCTAGTTTTTTACGTCCTATCGCTTTTTCGATCGACTTTAAGAATAATGCGCCTTTAACATAGGCCACTGAGGTCATCCCTGCATCGGGATCACGTTTTTCAAGGGATAGGTGCAAACGGCTGTCCTTTGGATGGGGTGATTTAGCGATGGTTGCTAATTCTTGGAGTAATTCCATATAATCCAAGGTTTCCAACATGTGGGCGGTTTCTTTGCCATACAACACCTCCATGATTCGGTGTTCAATATAAACCGTAATGCCTTCGTTCAGCCAGAAATCGTCCCACGATTCATTGGTTACTAAATTTCCAGACCAAGAATGCGCTAATTCATGGGCAATTACCGAAACTAAACTTCGATCTCCAGCGATAATGGTCGGGTTAATAAAGGACAATTTCGGATTTTCCATCCCACCGAAAGGAAAGGATTTATGCTGAACCAACAGGTCATATTTCCCCCAAAGGTACGGCCCGAATAGGTTTTGAGCCGTTTCGAACATTTTTGGCAAGGCCACAAATTCTTCAGCCGCTTTATTTAGTATTGCCTTTTCAGCGTACACGCCCACCTTATCGGTGTAGGCATGATACGCAAAATCACCAACGCTCAGGGCCATTAAATACGAGGGTATGGCTTGAGGCATCGAAAAGGTGTATTCTCCCTTGCTGTTCCGTTCTGTTGGGTTGTTTGCGCTCATCAATACCATGAATTCAGGTTTTACATGAATTTTTGCGCTATAGGTGAAGCGATTGGAAGGTGAATCTTGTAGGGGAATCCAAGAACGCGTGTGAATGGCTTGACCTTGGGTATACATCATTGGTAATTGACCAGACTCGGTCTGATTGGCCTCTATCCATGCCAGTGCGGTTGATTTATCCGTCGTTTGATAATAAATATTGACGTGTTCTGTCGATTTTTGAATATCAACAGTTAGCGGTTGTCCGAGCAAGGAATCTTTGTCCATAGGGCCGATAACAAATCCCGTCTCTCGCTCTTGACCTTCTTTTCCCAGCGTCACTTTTTGAATTAAGAGATGCTTCGTATCGAAAATCACCTTAGTTCCCCCCGTAATTTGCTTTAGGGTGTGCCTGGCAACACCATAAATATTTTTGTGTTTAAAGCTAACCTCAAGGTCTACGTGTAAATGGGTCGTTTTGATCTCTTGGATGTTGGCATAGGAGTGCACGTCTTTTTTGGAAACGGTTACTGCAGGATCGGCTACTTTTTTACCCTGACGAAACGAACAAGCGACGACAAAAAAGCCGGTAATCGTAAGGCTAATAAGGCTATTTAAACGATAATATCCCAAAGCGTTCACGGTTTCTGTTCATGGCGTACAACAAAACTTGTTGGTTTTTCCAATCCACTTTCATTAGTTTAGGAATGGAGATAGCGGAAAGTTCTTTCCTCGTTGTAAGGCTCTCGCGACGAATAGTGCCATCTTTTACGTCCAAGGTTACGATGGCGATGGCATTTTTATTTGGCGCTAAGGTAAAGGGAGCCACGTCTTCATCCACTCGGTCAAAGGTGCCAAGTTCATCATAATTTTTCTGGTTATCATTGAAAATGAGATAGGCTTTATTTTCATTGTTAAAAGCTACAAAGGAGCTGAAACTGCCATTGTCGTTTATGGACACTTGGCTTTTTGGAATTCTTTTTTCCCATGCAAAACGACCGTTTTCATCCATTTTGAAGGCGACAATATCCATAAAATAATAGTGGTAGTTTACGGTTGTAATGCCCGTTCGGGTATCGTAGTTGGTAATCCTGCGGACATAGTACTGCTCCATAAAACCGAGCTGTGAACCATCCGCTAACGTTCGAATTTGACGCAGTTTATACGAATAAATTTGAGGGGTTTCTCCTACGTTTTCAGACCTTTTTTCCAACCGGTTCATTTGTCGTTCGGTCCTTGACTCTTTGAGGATATCACGGTTAAACGGAGCATAGCTGTAGTTTAGGATGCTGTCTTTACCCGTATCCAAGGTAATCGTAAAAATCCCCTGAATTCCCGATTGATTTCCAGTACCATAAAGTCCTGTTAAGGCAACGCGGTTTTCATTATTGGACGAAATGGCGATATCATTGATGCGCTTATCGTTAATATTTACATAAAATTCTTTGAGGGTATCTTTGTTGATTTTAAAAACATGTAACGCCTTAAAATTTTCCCAATCCCTTCCAAAAAAACGGTCGTTTTTGTCTTTATGTTCGGTAACTACTAACAAATAATCCCCTTGGTTTGTAACGTGGTGTTCGTTGATGGTAGATAAATTTCCGTCAAAGGGTAAAAGATATTCCCCTCGCTTAATTTCATTAAAGGTCGAATCAAAAAGGGTATAGCCATAGACATCTCGGTTTTCTCGTTTCCCTGGGATTTCATAATAGACTAAAAAAAAGTTTCTGTTTTGTGAGACCATAAAATTGAAATTGGGTTTGGCCCCAAGGCGTTGATCCGTATACCCACAGCGTAGGATGGATTCTCCGCGGCTGTCCTGGTCAAAGGCTTGACTGAATAAATTCATTTCACTGTTGGATCGGTCACTGATTAACACTTGGAATTTCTTGGCAAAAAACGTTGCGCTTTCAATGGTTCCAATTCCGGATTCAGTGATGGGTTTTATTTTCTGGTGACTTACATAACTTAACTGGTTGTGTAAGGTTAGTCGATAGGAACCCAAGATTCCCCCGGAATAACGCAAGGTGTAGAAATCAGTAGATTTTATAGGTACAATTTCCAACAAACTTCCTTGTGTGGGTTCTAGCGGTCCCCAATTCACGGTTGGCACCTGACCCAAGAAGGAATTAAGCGTGAATAGGGTAAGGCTTAGTGCGAGAACGGAATGCCAACGTAATTCCATGGAGTAATTTGTTTTAATTCAGTTTTAATGGACTCGTGAACCGATAATGCATCGATAAAATCATGGATCACTTCCCTCGAGATTTTACCATGAACCCGAGTCAAGGACTTCAATGCCTCGTAGGGTTGGGGAAATTTTTCTCTTCGCAAAATGGTTTGAATGGCTTCGGCTACGACCATCCAATTGTCTTCTAAATCTTCTTTAATTTTTGTTTCGTTTAATAAAAGCTTGGTTAGGCCTTGGATAACCGCATTCCATGCGATGCTCATATGGGCAATAGGAACTCCGATATTGCGAAGTACGGTAGAGTCGGTGAGATCCCTTTGCAATCGCGAAATGGGTAATTTAGACGATAAATGTTCCAACAACGTATTTGCTATTCCCAAATTACCTTCCGCGTTTTCAAAGTCGATGGGGTTTACCTTGTGCGGCATGGCACTCGAACCGATTTCCCCTTCCTTCAAACGCTGTTTAAAATAATCCATCGAAATATAGGTCCAAACGTCACGGCATAAATCCACAAGAATGGTGTTGATGCGCCTTAGGTTATCAAAGTAGGCTGCAAACGAATCGTAATGTTCAATTTGGGTGGTCGTTTGGCTGCGGCTTAACCCTAATGCTGCTATAAACTCATTAGCAATGGCGACCCAATCGTGTTCTGGATACGCCACATAATGGGCATTGAAATTTCCGGTTGCTCCTCCGAATTTTGCCGTAAAAGGAATTGTTTTTAGTGCGTCGTATTGGATCTGTAACCGTTCAACAAACACATGGAACTCTTTCCCGAGACGCGTTGGTGATGCGGGTTGTCCATGGGTCCTTGCTAACATTGGTATATCTTTCCAAGCCGTAACAAGGGTCTGTAAGGTCGAAAGCAGGCAGTCCAAAAGTGGATATAATTCTTGTTCCATCGCCTCGCGAAAGGAGAGGGGAATCGCGGTATTATTGATGTCTTGGGACGTAAGTCCAAAATGGATGTATTCTAAATCGTTAATCCAACCCTTGGCAGTCATCTTATTTTTAAGAAAATACTCAACCGCTTTAACGTCGTGATTCGTTGTTTTTTCAATCGTTTTTATCGCTTCAGCATCGGCTATGGAAAAGTCATGTACCCAAGCCATTATTTCCGCCTCGGGATAGTGTGATTCTTTCGAAAGGAGACCGAGTGCTTTAAGTTTTAAAAAATAGGCCACTTCAACGTGAACCCGATATTTTATAAGGCCAAATTCTGAAAAATAGGCTTGGAGGTTTTTTGTCTTCGAATGATACCTTCCATCCACAGGAGAAATCGCGGTAAGGGGACTGAATTCCATGGTGTAAAAGGCAAAGTTACGGAATTTTTAAACGGCAAGGTCATATTCTCGAAGCGCGTCGTTGAGGGAAGTTTTTAAATCCGTAGAAGCTGAGCGCTGTCCTAGAATTAAGGCGCAAGGAACGTGGTAGGTTCCCGCTGCAAAGGTTTTAGGATAGGTTCCCGGGATTACCACACTTCGTTCGGGTACATATCCCCGATGCTCCTGAGGCTCGGTTCCTGAAACATCGATGATTTTCGTACTTTTCGTTAAGACCACATTAGCGCCCAATACGGCTCCTTTTCCAATACGTACGCCTTCGACTACAATACAGCGGGAACCAATAAAGGCATCGTCTTCCACGATTACAGGGGAGGCTTGCAACGGTTCCAACACCCCTCCAATACCAACGCCACCGCTAAGGTGAACGTTTTTTCCTATTTGAGCACAACTACCGACGGTTGCCCAAGTATCCACCATAGTTCCTGCATCTACATACGCCCCAATATTGACATACGAAGGCATCATAATCACTCCGGAGGCGAGGTAGGACCCGTAACGCGCACTGGCACCGGGAACCACGCGTACCCCTTGTGAGGCGTAATCGCGTTTTAGGGCCATCTTGTCATGGAACTCAAAAGGACCTGCTTCGATGGTTGCCATTTTTTGGATTGGGAAATACATGACCACGGCTTTTTTTACCCATTCATTGACGGTCCAATTCCCTGATTCATTGGGTTCTGCAACCCTCAAGGTTCCGCGATCCAAGGAGTCAATGACCGCTCGAATGGCCTCTTGCGTTTCTTCGTTCGATAATAAGGCTCGGTTATTCCAAGCATTTTCAATGAGCGTTTTTAGTTCCATGGAAACAAAGATAGCGGAAAAGTACGGCCTGAGACAACTGGCTAAGGGTTTGTACCTTATTTATTCGATCCAAGGACTTTGTCTAAACATTTTGGTATGTTTGCAACAATGAATTCTAGGGAAATAAAAGCGACGAAAGGAAAAACCATCCCTGGGGCTAATCGAATCCTTTGGGTTCTTACGTTGATCAATTTATTTAACTTTTTGGATCGGTATGTGCTTTCGGCGGTACTCGGGCCCATTAAAGCGGCGTTGAACATTCAAAACGACGCCGATATGGGAAGAATGGCTACCGCCTTTATGCTCGGTTACTTCCTGACGTCACCCCTTTTCGGATACCTAGGCGATCGTTTCTCTCGAAAAAAACTCATGGCCATTGGTGTGGTCGGATGGAGTCTTGGGACCTGTTTAACCGGTTACGCACAAGGGTTTGGTTTTATGATATTTTGTCGAATCGTTGTGGGATTGGGAGAGGCGAGTTTTGGAGCCATTGGTCCTGCCGTGCTCTCGGATGCGTTCGCTGCCGACAAAAGAAATAAAGCCATAACCATTTATTCCTTGGCAATACCTGTGGGGGCGGCCTTAGGCTTTGCGCTAGGAGGAATCATTGCGGCTCAACTGGGGTGGCGAAGTGCGTTTTATATTGCGGGCTTGCCTGGGTTTTTTCTTGCCGCTTTGCTGTTTTTCATTCCGGAACCGGAACGCGGACAAAGTGAGGAAGAAGCGGTGGTTCATGAAAAAATCACCTTAACCAAATTAAAATCGCTCCTTTCCAACCGTGAATATTTATATGTCAATTTTGGATACGTCTTTTACACCTTTGCCATGGGTGCCTTCTCGTTTTGGGGCCCTGAATTTTTGCGTAGGGTACACCGAATGGATTTGGCTGACGCTTCCTTGTTTTTAGGTCCTACCTTGATTTTTGGTGGAATCGTTGGAACATTAATTGGGGGATATTTTGCCAACCGATGGAGAAAAAAGTACGCTTCGGGTTACAGCCGCCTGTTGGTGATCTCTGTACTTTGTGCCGTTCCCTTTTCATTTGTTTCTTTCCTGACCGATAATACGTTGTTGAGCATGATTTGTATAGCTGTATCGCTTATTTTTCTCTTTCAATCCACGGGTCCAATCAGTACCGTAATTGTGGAAAGCGTGTCACCGAATATGCGTGCCTCTGCCATGGCCATCTGTATTTTTATGATTCATGCCTTCGGTGATTTATGGTCTCCAGAATTAGTGGGCCGTGTTTCGGACCATTTTAACAACAACCTTCGCATCGGTATGTTAATTCTTCCCTGTGCCTTTATCTTAGCTGGGATTTTTTGGTATTTGTTGGTTAAGGAGCAAGATGCTAAACCATCCATCGAACGCGTTTAGTTGCCTTCAATATAATCCTTTAGGTAATCAAAAGGCTCATTCAATTCTCCTTCTTGGGTCGTTTCCGTGGCGTAATGTATTATTCGATCGGGGTCTTCGCCAAACA
>JBJTWF010000184.1:0-4718 GCA_046081565.1 Flavobacteriales bacterium
CTAAAAGGATCACCATTTGAATCTGTGTAAGATCTTGTTATCGTACCATTTTCAGCAAAGTTTTCAGTGAAATTGCTTATTAGAAGTTGACTGGTTTCATCGTTTCCATTTCGCAAATATTTGTCCAGTTTCCATGTATGAAGACTCAGTCGGTGTTCGGATATCCTAACTAATCCACCTTTGGGATATTTTTTACAACTAGTGGCAAGAAAAGATGAAATAACAACCAGAAATAATAACTTTTTCATATGAGATAAAAATTTAATTTGACCTACTCTGTTGAGGCTTTTCGGTTCCGCCTTTTCACTTAACGTATAAGTTGCCATTATGTTTATTACCCATAATGGACAAATTGAATAACTTTCGCTACCTTTGAGAAACTAACTCAACCAAAGAACTGTGCCCCAATCCCGCGATTTTAACCACCTTTTATCGAATCAATCCATCGATAAAGTAGGTGTTGAAGAACGAGTAGCCCGATTTCAAACCCGAAGCATAAAAAACGAGGCAAAACTTCAAGGCCTTAAAATGGTTTTGAATATGATTGATCTTACCACCCTAGAAGGTAAAGATACCCCGGGTAAAGTAAGGCAAATGTGTTACAAAGCACAGCACTTACATGATGTTCATCCAGGATTACCTTCCGTGGCAGCCGTTTGTGTGTACCCTACCATGGTAGGGATAGCAAAACAGGCACTCTCTGATTCTTCCGTTAAAGTGGCCTCGGTATCTACGGCATTTCCAGCAGGCCAATCGTCTATGGAAGTAAAAATTTCTGACACCCGGCTTGCCGTAGATCTTGGAGCGGATGAAATTGACATGGTTATTTCTCGCGGAAAATTCCTCGCTGGAGAATATGGATTTGTTTTCGATGAAATTGCCGCCATCAAGGAAGCCTGTGGTAAGGCACGCTTAAAAGTGATTTTAGAGACCGGCGAGTTGAGCACCTTAGACAATGTGAGAAAGGCGAGTGAACTTGCCATACTAGCAGGTGCCGATTTTATAAAAACATCGACGGGTAAAATTCAGCCCGCTGCCACGATGCAAGTAACCTACACGATGTTAATGGCTATAAAAGACCACTTTGACAAAACGGGGGTTATGATCGGCATGAAGCCAGCAGGTGGTATTTCCACGTCAAAACTTGCGCTTCACAACCTGGTGATGGTAAAAGAAATTCTAGGTTCTGCATGGCTTAACAACGAATGGTTTCGATTTGGAGCAAGCAGCTTAGCAAATGATGTTTTAATGCAAATTTTAAAATCAGAAAGCGGTCGATATCAATCTTCGGACTACTTTACAATCGATTAATCCATGGCAAAAAAGAACCACATGCCCCGAGTTTCCGAATGGAACTATGCCCCATCACCGGAAAGTACCTCACATATAAAAGTGGAAAAACGATACTCTCTTTTTATCAATAACGAATGGGTTGCCCCAACGTCAAAATCTTATTTTCCAACCCTCAATCCCGCTAGTACCTCACCCATTGCGGAAATTGCTTGGGCCAACGAAGCCGATGTAGACAAAGCGGTAAAAGCGGCGCGCAAAGCATACCAGGACGTATGGTCGAAAATATCGGGGGCGGAACGTGGAAAATACCTTTTTCGCATCGCGCGATTGATGCAAGAAAAAGCAAGAGAACTTGCGGTAATAGAATCCATGGACTGTGGAAAACCTATCAGAGAATCGAGAGATATTGATATCCCCTTGGCATGTAATCACTTTTTTTACTATGCCGGTTGGGCAGATAAATTAGAATATGCTTTCCCAACCCAAAAACCGAAACCATTAGGGGTTGCTGGGCAAATTATTCCATGGAATTTTCCTTTGTTAATGGCGGCTTGGAAAATAGCTCCCGCCTTAGCGGCAGGGAATACTGTGGTGTTGAAACCGGCTGAAACCACCTCGTTAACGGCATTAAAACTCGCTGAAATCATAAAGGAATCTGGATTACCCCCGGGCGTAGTTAATATTGTTACCGGACATGGCGACACCGGTGCGGCCATAGTAAACCATCCTGACATTGATAAAATTGCTTTCACAGGGTCAACCAATGTTGGAAAGATCATTCAGCGTGCTGTGGCAGGGACTCACAAGAAAACCACCTTGGAATTGGGAGGAAAATCAGCCAATATTATCTTCGATGATGCACCTATTGATCAAGCGGTAGAAGGCATTGTGAATGGTATTTTCTTCAATCAAGGCCATGTTTGCTGTGCTGGATCTCGCCTATTCGTGCAAGAAAACGTGGCGGAAGTGGTGGTTCGAAAACTTAAACACCGCATGGAATCGTTGTATGTTGGTGACCCTTTGGACAAGAATACCGATATCGGTGCCATCAATTCAAAGGAGCAACTGGATACCATTAACCGATACATTCAAATTGGAATAGCGGAAGGGGCAGAAATTCACCAAAGCCAATGTGCACTTCCTGCGCAAGGATACTTTTGTAAACCCACGTTATTTACCGGCGTTTCCCAATCCCACCTCATTGCCCAAGAGGAGATTTTTGGACCCGTTCTTACGATTCAGACGTTTAGAACCATTGATGAAGTAATTCAGAAAGCGAATAATACGCCTTACGGTTTGGCTGCAGGGGTTTGGACCGACAAAGGATCGCGAATATTCAATTTAACTACCCAATTAAAAGCCGGGGTGGTATGGGCGAACACCTATAATAAATTTGACCCTACCTCACCTTTTGGGGGATACAAAGAAAGTGGTTTTGGACGAGAGGGGGGAATTCATGGACTAGGGGCCTATTTAAAACTAAGTTAGACTCCTCAATTTGGAACGTAAGAATTAAAGAATGGAAATTTTGAAAACCTACAAAATATATATCGGTGGTGCTTTTCCAAGAACAGAATCGGGGCGATATTATCCCCTTTTGGATCGGCAAGGCAAAACGTTGGCAAACCTCTGTTTATCCTCTCGAAAGGATGTAAGGAATGCGGTCGTTGCCGCCCGCAAGGCTTTTGGCCCTTGGTCTGAAAAAACGGCTTTCAATCGGGGGCAAATTCTGTATCGAATCGCAGAGATGTTGGAGGGAAGAAGAATGCAATTTGTGGAGGAGTTAATAAAGCAAGGTATAGGATCCAAAGCAGCTGAAAAAGAGGTTCAAGCATCTATTGACTGCTTGGTATATTATGCCGGATGGGCTGATAAATACGTTGCCGTTGCAAGCAGTGTGAACCCCGTAAGTTCAAGTCACTTTAATTTTTCAACGCTAGAACCCATGGGGGTTGTCGGAATTATTGCTGATCAAAGCACCTCGCTGATGGGATTGGTGTCGATGGTCATTCCTGCGCTTTGCGGTGGAAATTCGACCGTAGTATTAGCCAGCGAAAACCTACCCCTTTGCGCGGTAACTTTCGCGGAAGTATTGCACGCGTCTGACGTGCCCGGAGGTGTTGTAAATATATTAACAGGCTCGATAAAGGAGATGGCTCCTGTGTTGGCCTCTCACATGGATGTGAACGCTCTGGTTTCAGGAACTATTGAAGCATTAAATACCCCGCTCGCCTTGGCATGTGTAGACAACCTCAAACGCTATGTTCGCTATTCAGGCGGTATACCCCAAGGACTTCAAGCGATCGTGGAATTACAGGAGGTAAAAACGACATGGCACCCGATTGAAAAAATTGGAGGCGCTACCAGCTCGTATTAATTAGTTTCGATTCCGGGTTTTTTCTCCCCCTTTCCCGTTTTTATACGGATTATTATTCATGATGTCAATATCGTTGTTATCACCGTTGCGCACAGGGTTTCCTTCGGGTAAGATTTCCCTTCCAACCATAACGCGAATGTAGAAACCATTTCTGGTCTGTTCTGTAAGTTCCATGGCATCTGGCGCATCGCCTCTAAAGATCAAATACGGAGAAACTAATGCCCATGACTTAGAGGTTCTACCGTAAGAATCGGAATCTCGCACCCAAATTCCTGTTACGGAACCCAAACCTGAAAACCTTCCATTACTCTGCCGATAACCTCCAGAAAGCACATTAAAATTGAACATATTAAAGGATTCACGAGCATTACTCCAACCTTGGGTGCTTCTTAAACGGTCCGAAGTCAAACTTTTCATCGCCGTGTTATTAGGCTCCACCCCCGTTTTAGGGTCCAATCGGCTATTAATAAACATAAATAAAGTATCCCAATCGAACTGGTTAGCGATACGCGTACCTTCTGAAGCTAAACCTCTCGGATCGGCCAAAGCAAACCAATTATAGATATACCCAAATCGTTCCCCCAATACGCTATCGTTATTGTAAAAACAATATGCGGGTCTAGCCTCCTCAAAAGCAGCGATCCATTCTTCATTGGATCCCGCATACGGGATGGGGTCTCCGTTTTTAAAGTGCTTTAATTTAAGATTTTCCACCGCCCAATCATAACCATAAATTCTCGTGAGCAAAATCTTTTGAGCAAACGAAATACCACTAAGGGAAAATAATATTATGAATAAAGCTCGTGGCATGCAACTATAATGAACCCCAAAAATTAGGTTACATTTAGCCATTCATATTCCTTTTGAAAGGCGTCGGAAAAGTGTATCTTTGCACCCATCGGGATGTAGCGCAGTCCGGTAGCGTACACGTCTGGGGGGCGTGTGGTCGCAGGTTCGAATCCTGTCATCCCGACTAAACCCACCAAACCCATTGCACAGCAATGGGTTTTCTTTTGAAATAACCCGTCAAAAACTTGTTTTTGTAAGG
>JBJTWF010000185.1:0-5541 GCA_046081565.1 Flavobacteriales bacterium
TCAAAGCAATAGAGCCCCATGTTGAGTGCATCGCGGGCTTGCATGTGGCCTGTACGGGGATCATTGATTTTAGGGCAGCAACGGCCAAAATGGTTGAGTTAGCCTTGGTCATCAATCCAAATTCAAAACTCATGCTCAACACCGAGGTTCAGGGAATTGACAAGCAAACCGACGGTACGCGCTTTCATACCAACCTATTCGTGTAGGGTTTCAATGCGATGCGTGTCCCTTGCACCAATCAAGTCAATCCTATATCCCATTGTTCCCGCTCCGACGGCGAGCCAATGCCTTTTGCTTTCGTGCTAAGGCTTCAATGCTGGGGCTTTTGCTCGGATAGGCGATGGCTGCATCAAACAACCGAATCGCCGTTTTAAATTCTCCCACCCGACGATATAACTCACCTTGTAAATACGTCATGGTTGCATACATATTGGAATCAGGATATTCCCTCAATTCGATGGCTTTTTCGATGTGTAAAATCGCAGACCGTTGCAACGCTTTTCGCTTTCCTCGCTGCCACCCCTGATCTTTGATCAAATAAGAGGAAACCAAGTATAAATGGGCAAGTTCTTTATGGTCTACGCCCCCGCGTTTTTTTATCGCAATAGCCACCTCATTTTCCTGTAAATCGGTCATTGTATAGGTTTTAAAGGTTTGCAGGAACTGCCTCAACCCTTCACGCTCTTGATCGGAAAACGTGGTGTCGAAATCCCTGGCGTATCCCGCATAATGACAATGCGGACAAGAATGGACCATATTCTTGTAATAAGCCCCCATGCTTCCGACTTTCTGAAAGTCGGTTAACGAACCCGATGTGTAATAACTCCGGGTCTCGAAAATCGTGAATTCCGTACTGTCGATGGGACAATGAACATCAACGGGGTAACTGGTGTAGGCTACGGCAAGCTGTGTTGAAAAAATAAAAAGCACAACTAGCCATTGCGTTTTGACAACATTGAAATACGCGGCGATTCTTCTAGGCATTCTCTATATTTTTATGTAATTACTCAGGATAGATTCGGGTTTCAGCAACGGTTTAAGTTCTGAATAGGGTATAAAAAGGTCAAAGGGCGTATCGGCAAAACTACCGCTAATTTCTCCTCGGCGATAGACGAACAAAAGGCCATAGGGATTTATGGTGAAATTATCCGTTAATTTGAAGTCCTCTCCTTCTAAGGCTGGATGGTGGATAACCTTCTGTATCGCTTTTTGGCCTAACGCATTCAACGACTTTTTACCCTTAGCGGTCAATAATGACTTAAGGGTTATTAAATTTCCTGTTTTTAAATCAAAAATAAACTCTTGTGAAGAATCCCAACCGTGAGCATTACCATGTTGATATTGCATGTAAGAAATACCTAAACACACCATATGCTCATCCATGTAGCTTACGTATGAATCAATCACCAATTCATAAGCATCCCCCCCCGACTCTTTTTTCGATTGCTTGACGGCCTGCCATAAAGACACAAAATTCGAAAATTCATCTTCCCCCAACAACATTTCAGCGTTAATCATTGCATCAAGTTTTGAAGCCATGATTGCATTAATCTTTTTCCCAATAGCCGGCGATGAGGTATTCAAGGTTAGAATCGATGCCCTAAATTGACTGGTAGGGTTAGCCGTGCCTTCGTCATCGCCCTTGCTTCGCCCCGTTGCATCTACACCCATTTCATAAACCATAACTTGGGTCGTAAGTCCTGGAACCTTTCGTCGGTGAAAGACAAACCGGGTTTTGCGTGACCGATCTTTGCTCACCCAGTTTCCCGAGAAAACCCCATCGTTTTGAATAACGCCCTCCAAGGTCCCGTACGTTCCATTCTCGATACAATACTCATGGAGATAAACCGAATCGTTTTTTCATTCGTTGACCAGAAAGGTCAATCGGACGGCCTATACGCTCATAAAAATAACGTCCTAAAACCTCGGTATTTCCGACAAATAAAATGGCGACCGCTCCCCTACCTCCTACCTGTCCTTCGAAACGATGATACGTATCTGAAACCAAGTGTTCGGTAGTTACCGGAACCAATACGGCAATAGGTTTTTTCGGTTTTCCTTTCTTAGCCTCGATAGGCTTTGAATGGGTCAGCTTTTTATCTTGAGGTTGAGGCCTTTGGCAAGAAAAGCCAAAAAATAACAGTAAGAAAGCGCCAAAAATCAAGTGCACGCATCAATTTTTAGTAACCGACACCTGACCTATTCCGTTTATTTGCACACGGGTCGGTCTTTGAGAGACTAAAACCCCATAGGCACCGGGGAATTCAGATTTGGCATCGTCAACGGCATATTCACATGCATCCTGGTTATCGTAAGGACCTAAATAAACCGAAAAATAGGGCTTTCCACTCAGCGATGGATAATCGGGAATCCAAAGGTAATCCGCCGAATACCCTCTTGCTAAGAGTTTTTCCACCTCGGTCTTGGCTTGACCTTCCGTTTTCACCGCTGCTACACTAATTACATAAAAATCATCTCGGTTCACCGCAATTTTCGCCTTTGGAATAGGGTTCGGTTTGGATTCGGAGAGGTTGGTTTTTCCTTCTTTCTGCATCAGTTCCTTTTCGCGATCCAAGAGCGCTTGCTCTTTGGCAAGCAGTGCTTTTTCACGTTCAAGGGTCTCATTGGCTTTGGTGTCTTTTGGTTCCGCTTGGTTACAACCCTGAAGAGTTGCAGTAGTAATGGAACCGATAAAAAGGAATAAAAAATAACGTTTCATGATAAGGTGATGATTTAATAATTCATCCTACTAAAATATGGAATTTATTCCACGCGTATTACCTCCTCCCCACATTGAATTTCTTCACCGCGGGTTATTTTGGCTCTTTTTCGTGTTTCAACTTCGCCATTCCTACGCACCAAACCTGCCTCAACGAGGGCTTTGGCATGTCCACCCGTTTCAACGGTTCCCGTCGCTTTAAGCAAGGCAATAAGTTCAATGTACTCGCCGGTTATTTTAAAGGTAATCATATTCAATGCTTGATGATTACTTCTTCGTTATCCACTCGGAAACGAGGCCCCCAAATCCCTGGTTCGGTTCCTTTACCCACCGAAATAATCATGTTAATTTCCGCTCCCAAGGGAAGTCCTAATTTTCTTCGAACGCGCCATTTATCGAATCCCTCCATCGGACAGGTATGAAAACCTTCCGCTGCGATAGAAAGCATAAACGTTTGCGCAGCTAAAGCACAGGATTTATGAACCATAATACGCTGATCGGTTCTTCCCCCAAACCGCATAAACGGTTTAAAAAGGCCTCCGAAAAAACAAACGGACCGCCGAATCAAGGTATGAATACCAAAGATATCTCTACCGTAAAGTAAGGGCATCACTTTACCGTAATAATTCAATCCATTCTTTTCTATTTTGTTGGGTTCCCGGTCACCAATGTGCTTGAGAAATTGATCTTTATTCCATTTTGCCCTTCGCTTGTATAAATCCCTTCGGGTGACAAAAACGACCAATTCTTTTGCGGTCCTGGCTGCATTTTGGCCTAAGCAAAGGGGAATAAATTCCTCAAGGAGTTTTTCATCATGGATCCAATGAAATTCCCACAATTGCATGTTGCTGCTGTTGGGCGACAACGTAGCGCGCTCCAAACTTCGTTGCATTACATCATACGGTACTTCTATAGCTGGATCAAATTTCCGGTTTGACCTTCTGAATTCAACAATGGACTGAAAAGCGTTACTATGCATAGATTTTTTTGTACAAAAATAACCCTATTCAGGCAACTAACGCGATTTTGCTACCTTTGTGGCTATGACGGACCTACGTAAACGAGTGGAAGTATGCTTTACTCCGGGAGAGTACACCTATTTTAAGGGCGAATTTGAGATTGTTGTGGTTATTGATGTTTTACGAGCAACCTCCGCCATTTGTACGGCATTTCAGTACGGTGTCGCCGCTATTATTCCTGTACCAACGATTGAAGAAGCGCTTGCCTATAAAAACCAAGGATATCTTGCTGGAGCTGAACGCAAAGGTCAAATTGTAGAAGGGTTCGATTTTGGAAATTCACCGTTTTCATACATGAAAAAAGATTTCAAAGGAAAAGAAATTGTTCTTACCACCACAAACGGCACCAAATCCCTTGACGTAGCTAAAGACGCGGACATGGTTATCGTAGGATCTTTTTTAAACCTTGAAGCGATGTTTCATTGGTTAGAAGAAAAAAACATGAATATTTTATGCCTTTGTTCGGGCTGGCAAGATAAATTCAATTTAGAGGATACGATCTGCGCTGGTGCGATCTGTGACTATTTAGTTTCAACCGGTAAATTCACCTCCGTCGAAGACTCATCCATCGCAGCAAAATACTTGTATCTTTCCGCAAAAGACAATTACTTAGGTTATTTAAAGTCTAGTTCACATCGAAGACGGTTAAAAAACTTAAATTTGAACAAGGACATCAAGTATTGTCTAACCCCGAATCAAACCAACGTAATCCCTATCCTTAAAAATGGCAAATTGGTGGTCTCGTAGCATATTGATCCTTACCTTGGTTTTCAGTCCAATGTTGCTTTCGTATCAATCGACAAGCATGGACGAATACCAACCTACCTGGGGTTTTTTTGGGCATAAACGGATAAACCGTATTGCCGTGTTTACGCTTCCCGCTGAAATCTTTGGCTTTTATAAGGAAAACATCGAATTCCTAACAGACCATGCGGTTGATCCAGACAAGCGGCGCTATGCCGTAGAAGGAGAGGCAGAATGTCATTACATCGACTTGGATCACTACTACAAACCCGGGGAGGATCCCTTCAAAATCTTACCTAAATATTGGAAGGATGCTGTAGCACAATTTTCAGAGGACACCCTACGCAGTTATGGCATTGTTCCTTGGCATGTGCTTCATATGAAATATAAACTGCAAAAAGCCTTTGAAAGCAAAAACATTGACTTAATCCTAAAGTATTCCTCAGAAATTGGACATTACATCGGAGATGCACATGTGCCGCTACATACCACTGAAAATTATAACGGTCAACTGACGGGGCAAAAAGGAATCCATGGGTTGTGGGAAAGTCGACTGGTAGAAATCAATGCGGAAGATTACAGTTATTTTGTTGGAAAGGCTGGGTACGTTAAAGATGTACAGCAGTATATTTGGAATGCGGTGCGGTCCTCCCACGCCGCCCTCGACTCAGTTCTACGCATCGAAAAGGAATGAACCAAGACCTTTCCAAGCGATCGAAAATATGGGTATGAGCAACGAGGGAATACGACTATTTCTACCTACTCAAGAGAATTTTGTGAAGCGTACCATAAAAAGCTAAACGGGATGGTTGAACGACGGCTCAAGGCCTCTATCATTGCCGTAGGATCCCTATGGTATACCGCCTGGGTGGATGCTGGGCAACCGGATTTACGTACGCTTCAGAACCAAAAACCTACACCAGAATTACTAAAGGAATTGGAAGCCCTGGATGAGCACTTCCACAACGACAAACATTTCGGGCGAATTTGCGACTAATTATTCCTTGATGATTTTGTAAAGAACGTGCCCTTTTCCGGATCCCACCTGTAAGACATACA
>JBJTWF010000186.1:0-5073 GCA_046081565.1 Flavobacteriales bacterium
TGTTTCAATGACAAATGGGTATCCAAAAAACCAGTGTAGAAAAGCTTTAATCAAATAAATCTACCGCAAGGCGAAAAGTATTGCAGTGCGCCTCGACAATGACTTTGATGTCTGGCGATTAGCCGCCATGCATACTGAGGGTAAAGACATCCGGATCATAACCAAGACACACTCAAGAAATACCAATCAATCAATACCGAAACCGAACGACCAACAAACCATTACTCGAGAAGTAACCTTAATAAAATAAGGACAGCAAGGAGAAATTAGAGAAAAAACACCAACGAGTACGGGGAGAACACCGAGCCCCTACGAAAACTTTTGCTGAAGGCTTTTAAGTAAACTACAAGCGTTCAATCACTAAGGCTGAAGCTCCACCCCCACCATTACAAATCCCTGCCACCCCACGCTTGGCTCCCTGTTGCTTTAATACATGCAAAAGGGTAACAACAATACGCGATCCCGAATTACCCAAGGGATGCCCCAAGGCCACGGCTCCACCGTTTACATCCACTTTACTTGGATCTAATCCAAGAATTCGTGAATTCGCAATTCCGACCACAGCAAAAGCCTGATTTAATTCCCAAAAATCAATATCTGAAACCGAAAGACCCGCTTTTTCCAATGCTTTGGGAACGGCAAGCGACGGCGCGGTAGTAAACCACTCTGGGGCCTGGGCAGCATCGGCATACGAAACCACCTTTGCCAACGGCGTTAGACCATATTGTTTTACGGCATTCTCCGAGGCTAGTACTAACGCAGAGGCACCATCGTTCAAGGTAGAGGCATTCGCTGCAGTAATGGTTCCCTCCTTATCAAAGGCAGGACGAAGAGACGGAATTTTATCTAAAAAAACATTGGTATATTCCTCGTCTTTGGTCACCATAATCGGATCTCCTTTTCGCTGAGGGACAGGAACGGGAATTACTTCATCGTCAAATTTACCCGCATCCCATGCCGCGGCGGCTCTACGGTAAGACTCTATAGCAAAAGCATCTTGCTCCTCCCTTGATATCGAATGTTCCTTAGCACAAATTTCCGCACAATTTCCCATGGGAACATTGGAATAAACATCTAACAACCCGTCTTTGGTGATCCCATCCAACAAGGAAATATTGCCAAACTTTGTTCCGTTTCTACCGCTTGCATAATGAGGCGTTTGGGACATGTTTTCCATTCCCCCGACCACTACGATATGGTTGTCCCCTGCTACAATGGTTTGAGCCCCCAACATCATGGCTTTCATACCTGATGCACATACCTTGTTTACGGTCGTGCAAGGCACATGATGCCCAAGTCCTGCACCCAATGCTGCTTGCCTTGCCGGAGCTTGTCCAACGCCTGCTTGCAATACATTTCCCATGAAAACTTCATCAATCGATGAGGATTCCAAGCCAGCACGTTCAACGGCGGCACGTATGGCAATACTCCCCAATTGCGTTGCAGAAACATTGGCAAACGCACCTAAAAAAGAACCCATTGGTGTACGAACGGCAGAGACAATATAAACACTTTTTGACATGATGATAATTTTTTACGAAGGTATTTAATAAATCTGTTTTAAACTAGGATAATAGGAAGAGTCCCTCTGAATTTATATTTTTGTGGAATGCGAATTTTAACAGAAGTAAGCCTGTATTGGTGTATCCCATGCTTCATTGCTTCTGCCCTGCTATCTTGGTATTTTTATCGAAAAAACGAGTGGCTTAAAAGCCAGGGAAAAGGATTAAAAATTACCCTTTGGGCCCTGAGAACCCTAGGGCTTTTCTTTGTGGCCATTCTAATCCTAGATTTCACCTTGGTAAACGATGAAAAACGAGTTGAAAAACCCATCGTTGTGGTGGTTTTGGATAATTCAACCTCAATGATTAATCAACAAGATCGGAATAAATTAACACGCCAATTGAATGCCTTCAAGGCCAAAAACAAAGAAGTATTTAAGGACGATTACGAACTCGCATTCTATACGGTAGGCGCCCAAGTAACCGAAGGTGAATCTATAACCTTTAAAGAACAAAAAACAGACCTAGAATCGATTTTCAATCACCTTTCAGAGCAATATTTAAACCGAAACATTGGGGCTATTTTATTGGTTTCCGATGGTAATTTTAATGCCGGCGATAGCCCTACCTATGCGGCTGAAAAAATGAGTTTAACCCCCATTTATACCTTAGGCGTTGGAGATACAATCCCTAAAAAAGACCAACAAATCGTAAATGCCTACTACAACGATGTCGTTTTCCTAAAAGACCAATTCCCGATTGAAGTGGATATTGAGGCCATTAAAATAAAAAACCAAACGGTAAATGTGACTTTGAGCAGTGGAGGAAAAACGCTAGGTACAAAGACCATTACGTATGCGAACGATGAACTTGCCTTTAAACAAGTTAACTTTCAGGTAAATGCGGATAAAATTGGATTACAAGCCTATACGGTGAACGTAAGTTACGTCGATGGGGAGTTTGACCGAAAGAATAACACAAAGACGTGCTACATCGAAGTCGTCGATTCAAGAAATAAGATTTGTTTTGTTTCCAGTGCTCCACACCCAGATATTTCAGCATTGCGCTCTGCGGCGGACGAAAATGAAAATTATCAGGCGAGCCATGAAACGCCTGAAAGCATGCTGACACAAAAAATCAAACCTGACTTGGTGGTTTGGCAAGACGCGGGTAACGCATTTAATAGCTCGTTTTTTCAATATTTGGAGAGCCAGCGCATTCCAACCTTGTTTGTGATTAATGGGCAAAGCAGTGCGCGCAATATTTCCCAATTAAAACTCATGAACGTCCGTGGATCTGAGGGACAAGTCGATGAGACCCAAGGAGAATTTAATCCGGGGTTTTCTTCGTTTGAATTGAGCGATGAAGTAAAAAAAGAAATCTCCTTTTTTCCGCCACTCCAAACAAAATTTGGCGCCCTATCCTTACCAAATGCCATTGAGCCCTTAATCTACCAACGCATCGGAAACACGGTAAAAAAAGACCCCCTCCTTTACTTTAGTAAACGTGAAAACCAAAGCCCCATTGGTGTTTTATATGGCGATGGCGTTTGGCGATGGAAACTAAATGAATACATAAAACATCAATCCCATGCATGGTTTAACGAACTTTTCTCCAAGGTTTACACCTATTTAATGGTTCGTAAAGAAGGGATGGGACTCAGCGTTCAGGTGGATAAACGCTTCAATAAATTCGATCCCATTAGTATCAACGCAAATTTTTATAATGCGAGCTTGGAAGCCATTAATAGTCCCGTTGTTGCCTTCGAAATAACAGGGCCCGGCAATAAAAAGTATCCCTACCGCCTAACCCCCTTAGGAAAAGGATATGGACTTGAAATCGGCTTACTTCCACCGGGAAGTTACACCTGGGAAGCTAACACAACGTTTGACAACAAGAAATTCACGAAAAAAGGATTCTTTACGGTGGATGACGTTGCGTTGGAAAACCTAAGCTCCATAGCCAACCATGGTCTTTTAAAACAATTGGCGGACAACAGTCGAGGAAAATTTAGGCCCTTTGATCAATATGAAAAATCGATAAAAGAAATCAAAAACAGAGAGGACGTAGTTCCTCTGGAACGCATTGAGTCAACCTATGACTATCTCAATAATTATCTTGTGTACTTATTTTTAATTGTAACTCTTTTTTCTTTCGAATGGTTTTTAAAACGGTTCTACGGAGCCTACTAAACGATTTAGCCTAAAAAAAATGATTAATACCATGCTTATGAAATATTATTTTTTTCTTCTTTCTTTTGGATTTTTAGCTTTTGCTTTCACCCAAAAAACAAGGACGGTAGGTTTTTACAACGTTGAAAATCTATTTGACACCCTGGATGGGCCAAACGACGATACCGAATATTTACCCAGTGCAAAATCTGAATGGAATACGACGAAATACGAGGAAAAACTGAACCATATTCGGCAAGTGCTTTTAGCAATGGGGAAACCTATTATCTGTGGATTTTCAGAGGTAGAAAACCGTTCGGTAGTGCAGGCCATCGTGTCCCATGAGAAAGCTTTTAAACATTATGGTGTGGTGCACTTTGATAGTCCTGATGCGCGAGGAATCGATGTTGCCTTGATTTATGATAGCGTAAAACTGACCTTGCTCGCATCGGATCGAATACGGTTTGTTTTACCCGGAGAGGAGAAACCTTCCACGCGAGACATTTTATGGGCGAAGTTTCAATACAAAAAAATCAGTTTTTATGTCATGGTTAATCATTGGCCTAGCCGAAGGGGAGGAACGGATGAAAGCGAAGTCAAACGATTAGCAGCAGCAAGAATTGCCACGGCGTTCATCGATTCGTTAAATGTTGCGAATAGAAACCACTTGATGCTTCATTCCAAAGGAGCATCCATTTCCCAATTTGCAGGAGCTACAGAACGCATCATTTTTCTAGGAGATTTAAACGATCACCCGGAAAACAATGCCCCTAAAATGGTTGCAGAGCGACTTCAGCCGATGATTACCAGTGAAAGTGGCCCGACAAAAGGAACGCATTATTATAACAATGAATGGGGAATTTTAGATCATATATACGTGAGCAATTCGCTTCTCGAAGATCCATTTGGAGTTAAAGCAAATTCCGGGGTCATTCATACCTTTCCATTTCTTATGGAAGAATATAAAGGAGTGCTTCAACCCAAAAGAACCTATGCCGGCAGTAAATACCTCGGCGGTTTTTCCGATCATCTCCCCGTATCCATCCAAGTAAAGATGAAATAAATCGAACCCTAAAGCAAACCAATTGTTTTACTTTTCGTAAGGGAATCATTATCTTTGTTTGACCCGCGAAAAACTTAACCTTTTGACTACACTTTTACGCTTTCGATCTCTATTTTTCCTTGTCCTTTTTTTCTTTTCGTTTTTCGGATACACCCAGATTGTATCTCCTTTTAGCGTTCGCTACCAAGCCAATGCGAAGGGGGGAATAAAATTCGTTTCCAATGTGGCATTGAGTTGCCCCAACTCAAACAATTGTACCACCGCTAAAAATGAAGTTCCACCAAGTGGGACCTATGCTAATGGTGATTTTAATATGTCCTATGTGGATATTGACAAC
>JBJTWF010000187.1:0-24539 GCA_046081565.1 Flavobacteriales bacterium
CGAAAGGTTGGGACCGAACTCGTTGATGTCCATGCCACGGCTCAAATAATACTCCACGTAGGTAAATCCGTTCGCAAGGGTGAATGCCAACTGGGTTATCGGATTGGCTCCGGCTTCAGCAATATGGTACCCGGAAATGGATACCGAATAAAAGTTTCTGACGGCGTGGTCGATGAAATACGACTGAACGTCCCCCATCAACCGCAAGGCGAATTCCGTGGAAAAAATGCAGGTGTTTTGCGCTTGATCTTCCTTCAATATATCCGCTTGCACCGTTCCGCGCACTTGTTTTAAGGTATCGGCTTTGATCTGTGCATAAACGTCTGCTGGCAAGACCTGGTCTCCTGTTACGCCAAGAAGCATGAGGCCTAATCCATCGTTTCCTTCGGGCAGTTCTCCTTGGTAACGCGGTCGCTCCGTGCCTTTCCCGTGGTACATAGCGGCAATCTTTGCTTCTACTTCCTCGCTTAAGCCTTGTTCGCGTATGTATTTTTCGCAATTTTGATCGATTGCGGCATTCATGAAAAAGCCCAAAAGCATGGGCGCTGGCCCGTTGATGGTCATCGATACCGAGGTAGCAGGATGGCTCAAATCGAAGCCTGAATATAGTTTTTTAGCATCGTCCAAGCAACAGATCGATACGCCCGAATTTCCAATTTTACCGTAAATGTCCGGTCGAGTAGCTGGATCATTTCCATACAAGGTAACCGAGTCAAAGGCCGTGGAAAGGCGTTTTGCTGGCATTCCCAAGCTGACATAGTGAAAGCGTTTGTTGGTTCGTTCCGGTCCTCCCTCTCCGGCAAACATGCGCGTTGGGTCTTCACCTTCGCGTTTAAATGGAAACAACCCAGAGGTGTAAGGAAATTCACCGGGAAAATTTTCTTGTAACACCCACCGCAGGATATCGCCCCAGCTGTTATATCTAGGAGCGGCTACCTTGGGAATCTGGCTATGGGAAAGCGATTCCGTGTGGGTTTTGAGGCTCAAGACCTTATCGCGTACCTTAAATTCATACTCAGGATTTTTGAACGCTTGTTTTTTTGCATCCCAATGTTGCAGAATTTCCCAATTTTTTGGGTCCAAGTTGAGTTTTTCTTGTTCGAAAGCCTCTTGAATACCTTTGATTAATCGGTCTTTATCGGCCAACGAACTATTAGCTAATGTTTGCATCGAACTTTCTAATCCCTGAAGTCGATTAGCAACTTCCACCTGCTTATTCACCCAATGGTCATACGCACGGTTGTTTTCCGAAATTTCGGATAGGTAACGGGTACGGTCAGGTGGAATAACAAATATTTTCTCTGACATTTCGTGCGTTATTTCAAAAGTCGAAGCCAAAGTAGCCCCTGTTTTTTCAACCACCTTATCGATAATCACCTTGTATAAGGTGTTCATTCCCGGATCATTAAATTGGGAAGCGATAGTACCATATACAGGCATTTCATCAACGTTTTTCTCCCATAAATTATGGTTGCGTTGGTATTGTTTTCGCACATCGCGAAGCGCATCCAAAGCACCCCGTTTGTCGAATTTATTAAGAGCGATTACATCCGCAAAATCCAACATATCGATTTTTTCTAATTGCGTTGCGGCGCCGTATTCAGGCGTCATAACATAAAGGGCAACATCGCTATGATCCAATATTTCGGTATCCGATTGACCAATGCCCGAAGTTTCTAAAATAATTAAATCGAATCCAGCTACTTTTAAGATTGAAAGCGCTTCCGCTACATGCCGGGAAAGCGCCAGATTCGATTGACGCGTAGCTAAGGAACGCATATAAACGCGGTCACTTTTAATGGAGTTCATTCGTATTCTGTCACCCAATAACGCGCCACCTGTTTTTCTTTTTGAAGGATCAACAGAAACAACAGCAATCCGTTTATCTTCAAAGTCAAGTAAAAAGCGTCTCACCAGTTCATCTACTAAAGAGGATTTACCGGCGCCGCCTGTTCCAGTAATTCCTAAAACTGGGGTTTTAATGTTTTTTGCTTTCTGGCGAAGTTCCGCTAAAAAGGTTTCGTGTTCATTGGCATAATTCTCTGCCACTGAAATTACCCGAGCAATGGATGGAACGTCATCAACGCTTAGGTTACTCCCTCCCTTTGGCAACGATTCGCCAACGGAAAAATCACACTGTTTTACTAAATCGTTAATCATGCCCTGAAGGCCCATAGTACGTCCGTCATCGGGATGGTAAATCCGCGCGATTCCGTAGGCGTGTAATTCCTCGATTTCGGATGGAAGAATGGTTCCGCCTCCACCACCAAATATTTTGATATGAGGAGCGCCTTTTTCGTGGAGTAGATCGTACATATACTTAAAATACTCCATGTGTCCCCCCTGATAGGAGGTCATGGCAATGGCCTGAGCATCTTCTTGTATGGCACAGTTTACCACTTCTTCAACCGAACGGTCGTGACCTAAATGAATCACTTCACACCCCGTTGCTTGTATGATACGTCGCATGATGTTAATGGCAGCATCGTGCCCATCGAATAGGGAGGCAGCCGTTACAATTCTTATTTTATGTTGGGGTAAGTAGGGTGTTTCGATTTCCATGCGAACAATTATGGGCGTAAAAATAAAGAATTTTAGCCGTTTTTTAGGACCTCAAACTCCATTTCATCCGCCAAGAGATACGGTTCCTCCAACAAAAGCATTTCCTGAATGCGAAGCTTTTCGAAATAGGTTTTCGCCTCTAGATGAAAGGTCATAGGGGTTTTTTCGATCCATTGGTTTTCGATGAAATGGGTTTCGTCTTCGATCCAATAATAGTTTTTTCCTGAGCGATGCTTTCTAAGTTGAGGAAAAGTCATCCTTGATTTTTATGTATAAAATCGATGGCTAGTTTATTGAAAACTTCCGGTTTTTCAATGTTCACTAAATGTCCGCACGCTTCCACAATTTCAATGGATAAATTAGGATTGTTTTCTACCACTTTTTTCGCGGGACCGATGAATAAATGGTCTTCACTTCCCATAATGTAAAGAGCCTTTTCGTTTGTATTTTCGTGATGTAAATAGTAAAGGTATTTGGTCAGTTTCCCCGTAAGTTTAAACCAACGGGTAAATTCCTTTTTCGTGATTTTTTTTGCCTCTTGAATGAAAATAGAACGTGATAATTCATGGTTTTTTTTTGGCATCATAATATTGGCAAACAAGCGGTACAAGGCCATGTAGGGTAGTATAGGCTGTAAGGTTCTCCCTAACTTTAGGAAAAAACGCGATTTGAAATCTAAGGTCGTTACAGCGCCTGCAAAAATCATCGATTGGACTACGGTTGACTTTAAAATAGCCAATTGCCTTATGATAATGCTCCCCATGGAAACCCCAAGGAAATGGGCTCTTTTTATCTTTACGTGGTCGATTACTTCACCAACTTCCTTGGCGATAAGTTCGAATGAATATCGCTTGTGTTGGGGAAAATTAGTTGATTTACCATGGCTTCGCAAGTCAATTAACAGAACGTTGAAATGCTGTTTAAAATCTCGAACTTGTTTGTTCCATACATTGGAACTTCCACCAAACCCGTGAATGAAAACAGTCCATTCTGAACTATCGGGATGAAGATGTATTTTGTGGTAAAGCATAAAGGGAAAGGGGCTTTTAAAGCCCCCCTTGATTGAATTTAATTATTTTTTGTCGTTTACCTCTTCGAAGTCTACGTCTGTAACTTCGTCTTGTGGTTGTCCACCACCATCCGCTGTTCCTTCCGCATTGGGTGCTCCTCCTTGCGCATTCGCTGCATTATACATCTCTTGAGAAGCAGCTTGGAAAACTTGGTTTAGTTTTTCGATCGCAGGTTCGAGGTTTTGTAGGTTTTTCGCTTCGAACTCTTTTTTCAATTCGTTTAAAGCATCCTCTATTGGCTGTTTTTTGTCTGCCGGAATTTTATCCCCATATTCCTTCAATTGCCGCTCCGTTTGGAAGATGGTCGAATCAGCTTTATTGATGAGATCTGCTTCTTCACGCTTCTTCTGATCCTCCGCAGCATTGGCTTGCGCCTCGGCCTTCATGCGTTCAATTTCAGAATCACTTAATCCGGATTTAGATTCAATTTTAATGGATTGCTCTTTACCGGTTCCTTTATCCTTCGCAGAAATATTCATGATTCCGTTCGCATCGATATCAAAGGTTACTTCAATTTGTGGAACACCTCGTGGTGCAGGGGGTATATCCGTTAGCTGGAATCTTCCGAGTGTTTTGTTATCGGAAGCCATGGAACGTTCCCCTTGAAGTACATGGATGTCCACTGCCGGTTGGCTATCAGCAGCCGTCGAGAATACCTCCGATTTTTTGGTCGGAATCGTGGTGTTGGCGTCGATTAACTTAGTGAATACTCCCCCCATGGTTTCGATACCCAAGGAAAGAGGAATAACATCCAATAGGAGAACGTCTTTCACCTCTCCAGTGAGCACGCCACCTTGGATTGCAGCACCAACAGCAACAACTTCATCAGGATTTACTCCCTTGGAAGGAGCTTTGCCAAAGAATTTTTCTACGGCATCCTGGATGATTGGAATACGCGTTGATCCACCAACCAAAATCACCTCATTGATGTCTTTAGGAGAAAGCCCCGCGTTTTTGAGGGCCGAGCGACAAGGAGCAATGGTGCGTTCGACAATTTCAGAAATCAATTGTTCAAATTTTGCACGCTGTAAGGTTCTTACTAAGTGTTTTGGAATGCCGTTGACGGGCATAATGTATGGTAAATTGATTTCACTTGAGGTAGTTGAAGACAATTCGATTTTTGCTTTTTCTGCAGCCTCTTTCAATCGTTGCAATGCCATCGGATCTTCTCGTAAATCAATTCCTTCTTCGCTCTTAAATTCCTCGGCTAACCAATTGATAATAGCATTGTCCACATCATCTCCCCCCAAATGGGTGTCTCCGTCCGTGGAAAGCACTTCAAAAACACCATCCCCTAATTCTAGTACCGAAACGTCATGGGTTCCTCCTCCAAAGTCGAAAACCACAATTTTTTGATCGATTCCTTTTTTATCTAAACCATAGGCTAAAGCAGCTGCTGTGGGTTCGTTGATAATTCTTTTAATGGTCAATCCTGCAATTTCTCCTGCTTCTTTCGTTGCCTGTCGTTGCGCATCATTGAAATATGCAGGTACCGTCACCACCGCTTCAGTCACTTCAGTACCTAAATAATCCTCGGCTGTTTTTTTCATTTTTTGTAAAATAATAGCCGAAATTTCCTGAGGAGAATATAAGCGGTCGTCAATTTTTACCCTGGGGGTATTGTTCTCTCCTTTCACGACCTCATAAGGTACGCGTTTCGTCTCTGCAGCGGAATCTTCATATGAACTTCCCATGAAGCGCTTAATAGAGTATATCGTTTTTTGTGGATTAGTGATCGCTTGACGTTTCGCTGGATCTCCAACTTTTCGTTCTCCTCCTTCAACAAAAGCAACAACAGAAGGTGTAGTCCTTTTTCCCTCAGCGTTATTGATTACCACTGGCTCATTTCCTTCCATGACTGATACACATGAATTTGTCGTACCTAAGTCAATTCCAATTATTTTTCCCATGTTTTATATTTTTAAAGCGCCTTTGTGTTTTCAATATTAATGCCGTAGCAAGGTTCTTCGAAAATCATGACATTTCGATAATAAATAGCTAAAAAAAATGACGAATTGGCAGTTGTTACCCGTTTTTAGCCCTTCCGTTATGCCGTTTTGGTCAATGCAGATCGCGTAGACAACCAAGCCATAGGGAAATAAGCCAACACTAAATCGAAAACATCAAACCAAAGCGGGGCATTAATCATGGTACCCACCAACACATCCCTTCCGAAAAAGGCGGTTCCTATGACATAAACAGGCCAAAGGGAATGTTTCGCCGCTATGCGTAGGTAAATTAAACATCCACTTAGGGTTCCTAAGGCATGGGCCATAAAGGGGAAGAGATAGTATTTTAAGGGCAAGGTATAAAACAAATCCATCGAAAAATTCGGGGGATACGGAAATGCAAGTTTGCCTAAATGGATGAAACTTCCATTGACCATGCCTCCGGTTAATAGACCGAAGAAGAGACCAAGCGTGATGCGCAAATAGACCATTATAGATGAATCACTTCGCCATAGGCGGCCGCAGCGGCCTCCATTACAGCTTCTGACATGGTTGGGTGAGGGTGAACCGTTTTAATAAGATCCATACCGGTCGTTTCCAACTTACGAATGGCAACAATCTCTGCAATCATCTCGGTTACGTTTGCACCAATCATATGAGCACCCAACAACTCGCCGTATTTCGCGTCAAAAATTAACTTAACAAAACCGTCCTTGGCTCCTGCTGCACTGGCTTTTCCAGAAGCCGAAAAAGGAAATTTTCCTACCTTAATATCCAATCCTGCCTCCTTGGCCGCTTTTTCGGTCATTCCCACCGAGGCTACTTCAGGTGAACAGTACGTACATCCTGGGATGTTGCCGTAATTTAAGGCTTCTGGGTGATGTCCTGCGAGGTGTTCAACACAAATGATCCCTTCCGCCGAAGCAACGTGCGCTAAGGCTGGACCTGGCACTATATCACCAATGGCAAAATAACCGGGAATATTGGTTTGATAAAATTCGTCGACAGGGATTCTACCTTTGTCTTGAATAATTCCCACGTCTTCTAATCCCAGTCCTTCAAGATTCGCTTGAATCCCTATCGCAGATAATACGACGTCGCATTCGATTTTCTGCTCGCCTTTGGCGGTTTTGACCGTTACGATACATCCTTTACCCTTCGTGTCCACTCCCTCTACCGAAGCTTCTGTCATGATATTAATTCCAGCCTTCTTAAACGATTTTTCCAATTGCTTCGAAACCTCTTCGTCTTCTACGGGAACAATGTTAGGCATGTATTCCACGATGGTAACTTCAGTTCCCATAGCGTTGTAAAAATAAGCGAATTCAACGCCAATGGCGCCGGAGCCAACAACCACTAATTTTTTAGGTTGTTTTGCAAGGGTCATCGCCTGACGATATCCAATGATTTTTGTGCCGTCTTGGGGTAGGTTTGGTAATTCTCGCGAACGAGCACCTGTGGCGATAATAATTCCTTTCGTCCCTGAATAGGTAGTGGTATTGCCGTCCTCATCCGTTACGTGAACTTGCTTTCCAGGGGCAATTTTGGCCGTACCTTTAATGACATCAATTTTATTTTTCTTCATTAAAAACTGTATCCCGTTACTCATCCCATTGGCTACATCTCTGGAACGTTTTACAACAGCATCAAAATCCGCAGATGCATCTTTAACATTGATCCCGTAGTCCGAAGCGTGTTGTAGGTATTCAAAAACCTGCGCACTTTTCAGTAAAGCCTTGGTCGGAATGCATCCCCAATTCAAGCAAATTCCTCCCAGGGATTCCCGCTCAATGATGGCCGTTTTCATTCCTAATTGAGAAGCCCTGATGGCAGTAACATATCCCCCAGGTCCACTTCCGATAACAATAAGGTCGTAATTCATATCCTTTTATTTAGCCACAAAATTAAAGAAAATAGCTTAACGCCGTATCATATCAGCCGACCTTGTTTGGGCCTCGAGCCGAAAAAATTTATTTACCCACAAGATGGACAAATTCCAGAAATGGTGAGAAATAGTTCCTGCACCGCATAACCTAAAGGCAAGGTGACGTTTACGTGGTGATTTTCTAAACAAGACAATTTTTTACACCGCACACAACTAAAATGCAAATGGTCATGCTGATGAATATTTGCCGTATCGCACGACGAACACCCTGCATAATTAATGATGCCGTCGACGTTTACAATTTTATGAATTTTCTTTTCGCTAACAAGGCGATCTAATACCCGATATACGGTGACCCTGTCGCACAAACCGCCCACCTGTCCAAATACATCGGATTGACTAAGCGCACAATCAGAGGCAAGAATAATTTCCAAAATGCGTTCTTTCGCTCTTGTATTTCTTGAGAGGGTCATTTTTTTTATTAATGCAACAAAATTGCAATTAAAATTTTATATTTGCAAAACGCAACTTAGTTGCAGTTGAGTCTGGTATGAAGCATTTTGTTTGTTTTTGTTTCCTTGTAATTTCGCTTGGCGCCAGCGCTCAGTCGCTAAAAATCTATCTCCAGGATTCACTAACGAAGGAACCGATTAAAAATGCCACCGTGTTTATTCTTGAAACCGATCAATGGTTTTCTCAAGCAAATCAAGATGTTTTGGAAATTCCTTCGGTTGCTTTGAATAAAGTTACCCTTAAATGCTATGCACCTGGATATAAATCGAGATTGATAGAAACCACTTTGAATGCACCTATTAATATTTCCTTGTCTCCCGTGCACCTTGACGTCCATGAAATCACGATCGCTACCGGTACCCTCTCTCAAAGGAATAAAAATCCTTTTCACGTTGAAGTAAGGAAATTGGGAGAATTAAATGTTGTCCCCGCGTTAAACCTTGGCGAATTATTGGGGAGAATTCCAGGGGTTTTTAGTGCCTCCTTGGGAAATGGTATTGCGAAACCTGTGGTTCGCGGAATGCAAGGTATGCGCGTTGTAACTTTACTCAACGGACTCCGGTTAGAAGGTCAACAATGGGGGGGTGACCATGGGGTTGGATTAACGGAATTGGGAATTTCATCGGTCGAGGTAATCAAAGGTCCCGCTAGCTTGTTGTATGGGGCCGATGCCTTGGGTGGAGTGGTGTACCTCGTCGATGCGCCTTATGCCAAATACAATACCCGTGAACTCTCCTTTCAATCAAGTTTATTCACAAATACCCTAGGAGGGAGGTTGCAGTTAAGTTATAAGGAATCCTACAAGAAATTTCGATGGATGACGGCATTTACCTTGGGAAATCATGCTGATTTTCAATTGCCTTCCCGAAAATACGCCCAAAATTCTCGCTTCAATGACTTAGGCGCAAAACTAAGTTTGTCCTACAATGCCCGTAAAAGTCTATTGCAATTTCGGTACACCTTAAGCCATTCGGTAACGGGAATTCCAGGGCATACCCATGATTCCTTGGCAACACCCGAAACTTTTCAAGTAGTGCAACAGGGAAGAAAATACATGCTTCCAGCGCAATTTTTTAGAAATCATCTGTTTCATTTTACCGTTCATTGGTATGGTGATAAAAGTAACGTGCAATGGCATATGGGGTCCACCTTGAATCAACTGGTTGAGTACGATGAGAAAATAACCAAACCATCGTTGAATATGCTTCTTTCCAATCATTTGACACAGGTAAAATGGGTCTTTAAGCCAAGAACCCATCTGAGTCTTACCTCCGGTTTTCAAGGGATGCTTCAGACCAATCAAAACGGGATGGATGCTTCGGATACTTTGATTCCGGGTGCTACAACCGTAGATGCAGGCCTGTACTCCATGTTTATGTTTGAAAAAGACGCTTGGTCCCTTCAGGGCGGAATCCGCTACGATATTCGCTTGCTTCGAAACATAGATCTTCCCGGACTTATCTTATTTTCTCCACTTAATTATCACGGACTCAATGGAAGTTTAGGATGGGTGAGGAATTGGAAAAACGTTGTTTTCCGGTCTAGTATTTCTACAGGATTTCGGGCACCTCACCTTACCGAACTGTTCTCTAATGGATATCATCATGGAGCCTTGCGGTATGAAATTGGAAACGTCCAGCTCAAAGCAGAAAAGGCATCTCAACTCGACCTCACCTTCGAACAAAATGTAGAACATAGTTCGATTATAATAAATCCTTTTAGCAATTGGGTCTCCAATTATATTTATTTGCAACCTGCAGATTCGATTATGGATGGAATTCCTGTTTTCCAATATACCCAAAAAGATCAGGTTTGGTTCAATGGCATCGATGTATCCTTTCATTACCATCCCCATTTTGCCCATAAGTTACACTGGGAAATTTCCATATCCTACCTGCATTGTCGTTCGATGGGTGACAGCTCAATCTCCATGATCCCTCAACCACGCTTGCAAAATAACCTGCGCTATGAATGGATGTTGGGAAAGAATGTGTGCTTGAAAGAAATTGCGCTATCATCTACGCTCTTGGGGCCTCAAAACCAAGTGGCGTATTTAGAAACTCCGTCCAAGGCATACCATGTATTAGATGTTAGTTTGGTAACTCAATTTTCTCAACACAAAGCATTTACCCTGACCTTGGGGGTACGAAATGCATTAAATACGTCGTATATCGATCACCTTTCCCGTTTAAAGAACATTCAAATGCCTTTCCCAGGTCGGAACCTGTTCGTTTCGCTGAAATACGATTTTTCTCAACCTTTAAATAAATAACCATGAAAACGATTCCCTTTGTTTTTTTTATTGCAGCCCTTTGTATTACCTCCGCGTGTAGCAAAAATAAGTGCGCCGATTGCCATTATGACAAAGCGGGTGCAGAGATTGAAATAGGTGAAAAATGCGGTGACGAAATGGAAAACCTTGAGGCCAACGGGTATACCGATTCCACCGGTACCTATGTGGTTCATTGTGGTCATTAACCCCGCTTACGTATCCCCACTAAAGCCGTTTTGTTGCTTTCTTTTGTTCGAATTTGACCTTCATGGTCTTAAGATATTGATTACCTTTGCCTAAAGATAGGTATGGATTTACACGAGCAGACTGAAGCAACCCTAGAACAAGCGATTGACTTGGGGTTAACCGCCGAGGAATTTGAATTAATTAAAAACGTTTTAGGTCGAACGCCAAACTTTACAGAAACAGCAATTTATTCTGTTATGTGGTCGGAACATTGTTCCTACAAAAACTCTATCCTTTGGCTAAAAACCCTTCCGAAGGATGGACCTCACATGTTGGTTAAAGCAGGTGAAGAGAATGCCGGACTGGTGGATATCGGGGATGGATTAGGGTGTGTTTTTAAAATTGAATCGCACAACCATCCTAGTGCACTTGAACCGTATCAAGGTGCTGCAACTGGAGTTGGAGGGATAAACCGAGATATTTTTACCATGGGCGCTCGCCCCATTGCCCAATTAAATTCACTTCGCTTTGGTAATTTAGACCTACCTAAAACAAAATGGCTTGTGAAAGGGGTTGTCAAAGGAATTGGCGACTACGGAAATGCCTTCGGAATTCCCATTGTAGGTGGTGAAGTGTTTTTTGACGATTCGTTCAACACAAATCCACTGGTAAATGCCTTTTCTGCGGGAATCATCGACACTAAAAAAATCATCTCTGCCACAGCGAAAGGTCCTGGTAATCCAGTGTTCATTGTTGGCTCTGCTACAGGTAAAGACGGGATTGCAGGTGCAGCCTTTGCTTCAAAAGACATTACGGAAGATTCTGCAAATGATTTACCTTCCGTTCAAGTGGGCGATCCATTCATGGAAAAATTGCTTTTGGAAGCCACCATGGAACTCGCACAAACCGATACCATCGTGGGTATGCAAGACATGGGGGCAGCAGGAATTACCTGTTCTACAACCGAAATGTCCGCAGCGGGAGAGGTGGGGATGGAAATCTATTTGGATAAAGTCCCAACCCGACAGGAAAACATGCTTCCGTATGAAATTCTACTTTCTGAATCCCAGGAACGAATGCTCGTAGTGGTTCAAAAAGGAAAAGAAGAAACGGTCAAAGCCATTTTTGATAAATGGGATTTACACGCCGAAGAAATTGGGTTCGTGACCGATACGCAGAGAATACGATATTACATGAACGGAACCCTTGTAGGTGATGTGCCTGCAGAGTCCCTAGTGTTAGGCGGTGGAGCCCCGCAATACAAACGCGAATATAAAGAACCAGCCTATTTTTCTGAAGCACAAAAGTTTGATCCATCCGCCATTCCCGTTCCTGAGAATTTAAAAGAATTGGCTGATAACCTTATCTCACTGCCCAATATAGCCTCCAAAAGATGGATCTATGAGCAATACGATTCCATGGTCGGTACCGTAAACATGTCGACGAATGCTCCTTCGGATGCTGCAATAGTTTCCATAAAAGGTTCCAAAAAAGCCTTAGCCATGACCGTGGATTGTAATTCTCGCTATGTAAATGCAGACCCTGAGGTGGGTGCGATGATTGCTGTTACCGAGGCAGCGAGAAATATTACCGTTTCTGGTGGTGTTCCTTCCGCCATAACCAACTGTTTGAATTTTGGAAATCCGCACAATCCGGAAAGCTATTGGCAATTTGTAGGCGCTATCAAAGGAATGAGTAGAGCTTGTCTTAAGTTTTCTACCCCCGTTACCGGAGGGAACGTTTCCTTCTATAACCAAAGCGTTACCGCAGGAAAGGAAATTCCTGTTTTTCCTACTCCAACGATTGGGATGATAGGGTTACTGGAAAACAAGAGTAATCGCATGACCCTAGATTTTAAAGAAAAAGGTGATTTGATTTATTTGGTGGGAGACTATAATGACGATATCGCTTGTTCCGAATACTTAAGTACCATTCTTGGCATAAAACAATCCCCTGCGCCTTACTTCGATCTGGATCGTGAATTTGAGACGCATCAAACCGTACGGCATCTGATTGAAAATAAGATGATCAATGCAGCCCATGACGTATCGGATGGCGGAGTATATACGACCCTTATGGAAATGGGATTGCCAAGAGGGCTCGGATTCGATATCGAAACCGATATGGACGTTCGTACCGATGCTTTTCTTTTTGGGGAAGGACAAGGGAGAATAATCGTTACGCTTCCCGAAGATCAAAGAGATGCATTCAACGACTACCGGCAAAGCATTAATACAAGCATTATCCTCCTGGGACATGTTACAAAAGGAAAAATTCAAATAGACCTTAAACCGTTTGGTTTTATCGATGAAGCACGCGATATTTACATGAACGCACTGGCAAAAAAAATAGAAGATTAAATGGAATATAATACCACGAGAGGTAAATTGATTTTGCCCGAGTACGGCAGAAACGTACAAAACATGATTGCCCATGCAATGGAAATCATAGACCGCAAAGAACGTAATCGTGCCGCACAAGCCATAATAGAAGTAATGGGTCAGTTAAATCCTCACCTTCGAGATGTTGATGATTTCCGACATAAACTTTGGACACACCTCTTTGTGATGTCGGATTTTAAATTAGAGGTGGATTCGCCTTATGAAATACCAAAAGCAGAGTCTCTACAGGAAAAGCCTAAGCTAATGACCTATCCTAAAAGTAAAATTCGTTACGGACACTATGGAAAGTATACCCAACAGATTTTGGAGACGGCAATTGAAGTGGATAAAAAAGAGGAAAAAGAGTACTTGAAAATCACCATGGCCAACTTCATGAAGAAGCAATTCCTTTCCCACAATAACGATACAGTGGAAAATCATGTAATCGCAGACCAAATGAAGGAGTTGTCCAAAGGAGAGCTGGTCCTCGATAACCCAGATGAATTAATGAACACCAACGTGTTGTTACGTTCTATGGGTATGGGGTCCAATAACAACAAGAAGTTCAATAAAAACTTCAAACAAAAGCAAAAGAAAAAATTTAAAAAGTAATGGCATCGTTTGAAATACATGGTGGTAAACCACTCAAAGGAGATTTGTACCCGCAAGGCGCAAAAAATGAAGCGCTCCAAGTGCTTTGTGCCCCCTTGTTAACGGCGGAAAAAGTTACCATTTCCAATGTTCCAGACATCATCGATGTTAACAAGTTAATCAACTTGCTTCAAACCATGGGGGTGAAAGTCGAAAAAGTCGAAAAAGGCACCTATATCTTCCAAGCGAAAGACATTGATTTAGCCTACTTGGAAACCGAGAATTTTAAAAAACGAGCCTCTGCCTTGAGAGGGTCAATAATGATTGTAGGTCCCCTTTTGGCACGTTTTGGAAAAGGATTTATACCCAAGCCAGGTGGAGACAAGATTGGCCGTCGAAGACTCGATACCCATTTCGAAGGGTTCACCTTATTAGGAGCTAAGTTTAATTACGACGCAGGCGAACATTTCTATTCCATTGAGGCCAAAAAATTAAAAGGAACGTTTATCCATCTTGATGAAGCTTCGGTTACAGGAACGGCTAATATTCTCATGGCAGCGGTACTCGCAGAAGGCAAAACAACGTTTTATAACGCAGCGTGTGAGCCATACGTTCAGCAGTTATGCAAGATGTTAAATTCCATGGGGGCAAAAATAGAGGGTATCGGTTCAAATCTACTACACATACAAGGGGTTAAAGAACTCAAAGGGTGCTTTCACCGAATCCTTCCAGATATGATTGAAATCGGAAGTTTTATTGGGCTTGCCGCCATGACTCAATCAGAAATTACCATTAAAGATGTGAGTTGGGAGAATTTGGGCATTATTCCCAATGTCTTTCGTCGGTTGGGGATCAAACTAGAGCGTCGAGGTGATGATATTTTCATTCCCGCTCAAGAAAAATATGAAATTGACACCTTTATCGATGGTTCCATTTTGACTATATACGATGCCCCATGGCCCGGATTTACACCGGATTTACTTTCCATTATCTTAGTGGTTGCGACCCAGGCAAAAGGTTCCGTTCTCATTCATCAAAAAATGTTCGAATCCCGTCTGTTTTTCGTAGATAAATTGATCGATATGGGGGCTCAAATCATTCTGTGTGATCCACATCGCGCAACGGTTATTGGCCTAAACCGAGAACATCAATTGAAAGGTATTTCAATGACTTCGCCCGATATAAGGGCCGGGGTATCACTACTTATTGCTGCGCTTTCAGCAAAGGGTAAGAGTGTTATTCACAACATTGACCAAATCGATAGAGGCTACCAAGACATAGAAATCCGCTTAAATAACATCGGTGCAGATATTAGAAGAATTGGCTAAATGATACGACCGTTTAGGATTTCCTTTCTGCTATTGCTATGCTATCTTTCATTGGGTCTAACGACGCCCAGTCCGAATGCCTCCCAGACAGCGCCAGATTTTACGTTTATTACCCTGAAAGGGAAAAAACTAAAACTTTCAGATCTCAAAGGCAAGATGGTTCTTTTAGATTTTTGGGCTTCATGGTGTGGGCCCTGTCGAAAGGAGATGCCCAACGTGGTTGAAGCTTACCATAAGTATAAGGCTGAATCCTTTAAATCGGGTAAAAATTTTACCATTATTAGCGTTTCCTTGGATCAAGATCCAAAAGCATGGAAAGAGGCAATCGCTTCAGATAAAATGGCATGGCCTTTACATACCTTGGACACCAGCCAACATATTTCTGATCTTTATGGCGTTAGCTCAATACCAACAGCGTTTTTAATTGATGGAAAGGGTAATGTTATTGCCAAAGGAAATGAGTTGAGAGGAATCAATTTACACCTTCGGCTAGATCAGGAACGTAAAGGATTTTAAATTCGATCAAGAACAAAAAGAATTAATTTTTCCATTTCTTCTGAATAACTTTTGGAAAAAGTGGTCGTTGGTCGATTAGCAATCCCTAAACAAATCGTGGTACAACGGTGGCCTAAGCTTTTTCCGAGTGCAAAAAGGGCCGAGCTCTCCATTTCAAAATTTAATAACCTTAAGTTATTCTCAGAAAAATGTTGGGCTTTCATCTGAATGTCTCCAATTAAACTGGATAATCTTAATTGCCTTCCCTGGGGACCATAAAAACCGGAACTGGTTATCGTAATGCCTGGAAAACAGAAATCAGCGGTAAAACGGTAGGATAAGGCCAAATCCGAAGAAACAAAATACGGTTTGATAGCCTCGGGTAATGCTAGGAAATCCGAAATCCGACTGCACATTTCAAGCTCCTCATCGGTGAAGGTTAAGTCGTAAAAATGGGCGACATTATCTAATCCAAAAGCATGGGTAGTAACCAAATAACTGTGAATTGGAATCTGAGGTTGCAATATGCCACAGGTGCCAATTCGGATCAGGTTCAACGCTTTTTTATGTTCTTTTTCAGTTCTATTGACCAAATCAATATTAGCCAAAGCATCAAGTTCATTGACCGTAATGTCTATGTTGTCCGTTCCTATGCCGGTAGATAAGACAGTAATCCGCTTACCTCGATAGGTACCTGTATGACAGACGAATTCACGGTGCTGGCTCTTATGCTCAATAGCATCAAAGTTCTTGGAAATTAGCGCAACACGGTCTTGATCGCCCACCAATAAAATTGTTTCTGCAATTTGATCCGAAGATAGGCCTAAGTGGTAAACGCGGTTGTCCGAAGTAAGCGCTAATTCTGTAGGAGGGAAATGTTTCAAAACCTCGGTTTTATAGGGAACTAAAAACCTTTTTCAAAAGATCTGTGACCCGTGCACCCGGATCCTTACGAATTTTATTTTCCTCTTTTTCTACCATTTTGAATAATCCTTCAATCGCCAATTGGGTAACGTAGGCATCCAAGTCGGGATCGATTTTTTCTCCTCCTGTAAGAGCTGTAACGGTATTATATTTCGTAATAATTGGATTCCAGTATGACGTTAACTGTACTTTACTGGTAGCATTTTTAACTTTAGGAAGGAAGGCACTCGTAAGTCCAGCGGTTGTTTTTTCCTTTAAAAAACGAGTCGCTGCCCCGTCGCCACCCCTTAATATTCCAAAACCGTCCTGAATGCTCATGTTTAATATCGCATCTTTAAAAATTGGAAGTGCTTCTTTGACTGCTTCCTCCGCGGCCCGGTTGAGCGTTGTTTCAAATTTATCTACCTGACCTTGCATTCCTAAGCTGATTGCCTTTTCCTTTACCTTTAAGGCGTCAGGTGGAAATGGCAACCTAATTTCTCCGTTTTTTAAAAATCCATCAGGGATACCGGTAACATTAACAGAATTTTGAATACCTACGGTTAAGGCTTCTTTCAATCCTTTTATTACTTCGTCGTTGCTTAGACTTGGGGTATTACTTGTTGGATTAGTATTAGGAATCGGTAATCCTGATAAATCAACTACACCACAGGAAAAAAATAAGGCAAGAAGTGCCGTTGCAAAACTTAATTTCATCATCTATCGTAAAACTTGAATAAATCCTTGTTGAACTTTTTTACCATCGTTTTCACGTTCACGGTACCAAGCAGTCCAAGTGTATACCCCAGGTTGAACGGTTTGACCACCGTATTGACCATCCCACTCACCTTTAGTATCATAGGTTTCCCAAACGATTTCTCCCCAACGGTTGTAAACCGTTAAATGAAAGCCCATTTGGTCTATACCCTCCACGTAGAATTTCCACGTTTGGTTATGCTCATCGTTGTCAGGAGTAAACGTATTCGGAACATAGAATACAATATCTGGAATAATTTCAAGCGGTAAAGAAATCGAGTCAGAACATCCTTGTGCCGTAGTAACGGTTAGATTTATTAAATACGTCCCTACCACTCCTTGAGGATAGGTAAACATTGCGTTCATTCCGTTGCTTACAACGCTTTCAGAACCAGCACTAGACCATTCCCAATTCACTATGTTTCCCTGAGAATTATCATTCGCTTGTACCGTAGTTTCAAACCAAGTAACGGGGTTACGGGATAGCACAAAATCCGCTGTAGGTAAAGGAGTGACTTCCACAATATCCTGAACAGATCCGGTATATACACATCCGTAAATGGATGTAGTAGTCATGGTTACACTATAAAATCCGGGGTTAGCAAACGTATTTGAAAAATTCTGGGCACCCGGTACCGTAAATGAATCCCCATTGGAAAAACTGTAGAAGGTGCTGGCTACCTCATTTACATTAGAAGACGTGTTCGAAAACGTAAAATTTCCGGGCATACACAAAATAGGATAATTGGGTGCACAACTTGGGATAATTGGTGTGGGAAAAGTAATGGTAAGGCAATCTTGGGTGGTGGGCGAACCACATTGCTCAGAAAGGGTTACGCAATATTGCGTTGGACTTCCTGCTGGATCTACAGTTATCGAACTAGCAGGACCAAAAGTATTGCCATTATTGTCTACCCAATTAAAGATGTAGGGACTCGATCCTCCAGCCCCTTGTGCTGTTAAGGTGATTGATGCCTCCGGGCATATCATGGTGTCTTGTGTTAAAAACGCAATGGATAGCGGAGGAGGCTCACTAATGATGAACGTTGTATCTACAGTACATCCGTTGGCATCGGTTACCGTCAAGGTGTGAGGGCCAGCTCCAAGATCTATAGCGATGTTAGAGACCGATGCGGACCCCGTCCATTGGTAACTGTAGCTTGGTGTTCCTTGAATGACGTTGGCAGTAGCGGTACCATTATTTATGCTGTTGCAGGTGGCATTCACTACATTACTTAACGTTAAAATCATTCCAGGAATCTCAGTAATCGTAACGGTCACTAGACCATTACAGCCCGACGGCGTCGAAACATTACAGGTGTAAGTTCCTGCGCTCAAACCAGTGGCCGTTTGGGTGGTTTGGCCATTACTCCAGACATAGGTAACTCCCGCAACAAGAGGAGTAATAAATGCAGTTGCAGTACCATCGTTGCCACCTGGACAACTAACTTGGGTGGTAGTTCCTGAATACTGGGCTGGGGTATCTCCAACCACTCCCGTTCCTGTGGCAGGACAACCGTTGGCGTCTTGAACATTGACGGTGTATGTTCCAGCAGGTAAGTTGTTGACAGTTTGTGTATTTCCGATGTTTGGGGTCCAGGTATAGGTAAAGGGTGGAGATCCAGCCGTTGGATTTGCCGTAACAGACCCAATGCTTTGAGAACAAATGTCGTTGGTTACACTTACATTAACTGCCGCACCACCAATGGAAAGCCATGTCGTATCATTGGTAATCGAACCAATGCTTGTATTACAAGCTGAAGCAGAAAGAAAATAACCGGTTGGTCCTGGGGAAGGTACGTTATTTACAACCAAGACACCATTGTTGTATGGAAAAGTTTGACCTAACGTATTAGCCCAAATGAAATTGGTGCCTGGACTAGAAACTAACACAAAAGGTATTTGAGCTATGGTGTATTGTGCAGTATTGTTTGGAGCCGTTGGAGTAAACCTTCTGCCGTCTTGGTTTGCGCCCCAAACCGTATTGTTCCTTCCTGGCGTGATGTGTGCCACCGTCATGGGGTTATTCTCCGATCCTTGTATGGCTAATCCACTATTCCAACCCTGACAAATCGGCTTATTTCCAATGTGTAACTCAAAAACATTCGTTGTTTCATACATGATGATAGCCATGTAATTACACTGTTGGGTACAACTGAACATCATAATGTTTTTATACAAAACCACAAACCTACGGTTCGGAGCCTGTCCTATCGTTTGATATTGAATTTGGCCACCCAAAGAAGGATTAATGTCCTGGTAGGTTAGCATGATGGAATTTCTTGCCGAGGTTAACACCGCATTGGGTAGGGGAGGTATTCCGCCTAATGACCACGGACAATATCCATTGGCATTGGTTAAATTAAAAGAAACTAAACCATTCGATCCAATGACACATTGGGTGTAATTCTGTCCGTAAAAATTGAATGGAAAACCGATGTTCACAACCCCAGGCCATTGATCGTCCGATAAATTAACTTGACTGGGTTGGTTCAAATATACACCTGCTACGTTGTTCGCTCCACCTCCCTGATTGCAATTGTTAATCGTTACTGATTGCCCAGGACAAACGGAGGTGTCCTGCCCGAGACATAAGGTTACTTGCGCTTTAACGACACCAGAGAGCGCGATAAGGAAAAAAGCAAAAAGTAAGTAGAATTTAGACATGCGTTGTATAATTAGGGTCTCCGCCTAAACGATTTGTTTCCTCGTTTGGTTGCCGACTAATTCCATCAAAGTTAATAAAAAATTAACAATTTCTGTTTCTAGGCTATCGAAGCAACGTCACATGTCCTGCGAAAGCTTTGCGTTCATCCCTGTAAGGGGATTTTATGATGATTTTCCACGTGTAAACCCCTTGTTGTACGTCAACGCCATTCACTCGTTTTCCATCCCAACCAACCAAGTGGTTATGGTTTTCCCAGATGAGTTCTCCCCATCGATCAAAGATGAAACAACTGTATTCATAAGGATCAAAATCGGCAGTAATAACAGGATACCAAGTTTGGTTATATTCGTTACCGTCTGGGGTAAAGGTATTTGGTACATAAAGCAATTGGGTTTCCGTCAATGTCACCACACGATTGGTGGTGTCGGTACAACCATTGTCAGTGTATACCACGAGGGTTACTAAGTAATTTGCAGTAGTTGTGTTTGGGAAAAAATGAACCGGTTCGAATTCCGTTCCCGTGGTACCATCTCCAAAGTCCCAGAAATAATAACTACCACCCGCACTTTGGTTGATCATCGTACTCGTGTTTTCCAGATCGGTTATATTCATAGGACTTGGCTCAAAATCGGCAATGGGCAACATGTAGCTGCATAAATAGTCCGGAACCAACGTATCCCATTCGCACCCCAAGGCCGTCGTTAACGTAAGGCCAATATCGTAGCAACCGGGAGTGTTGTAGGTGTAATTTAAGGGGCCAGAAGCATTCACACTTGCGCCATTTCCAAAAGTCCAAACGGCATCTACAAACGGCGTTCCTGTAGAGGTGTTATTCAGCGTAAAACTGAATGGAGTACAATCCGCGGTGACGGGAGCATTGAAGGACGGATAAGCGGCCAATTCAATGGTTAAATTCATATCATCTGTACCAACACAACCATTGTTATCGGTTCCAACCACCGTGTAGGTATTGTTCGTCAAAGGGGTAAAGTAATCGTTATTAACGATTCCATTATCCCAAACATACGTGGTGGCACCAGAACCACTTAATTGGGTTGAGTCTCCCTCGCAAATGGATTGATCATTACCAGCATTAACTACAGGATTTGCCCAAACGGTTAGCAACATATTATCGGAGTCTATGCATCCATTTCCATCCGTGCCGGTTACAGTGTACGTTACAACGCCTACGGGGGGAGTAAAAGGTTGACCATCCACAAGGCCGTTATCCCATGAGTAATTTAAAACGCCTGATCCATTTATCGTGACGGTACTTCCGAAGCAAACACTAACATCAGGACCAGCATCAACAACGGCCGCGGGGTAGAGAGTCACATACAAGGAGTCTGAATTTATGCATCCATTTCCATCGGTCCCGATTACCGTTAACATTTCACTTTGCTGAGGCGTGTAATTAGAACCATTATTTGTGCCCGTTTCCCACTGGTATGTAACCGCACCAGAAGCATTCAATGGAATGGTAAATCCAGGGCAAATGGTCGTATCATTTCCAGCAAAAACAGGAGGTAACGGGTGTATGGTCACGGTTTGATATAATGTGTCGGTACAACCGCCAACATTCGTCGCTGCAAGTCCTAACGAATAGGATCCTGGGGTTTGATAGATATGGAAGGCATTCAACGTTGTAGTATTGGCACTTCCATCTCCCCATAGCCACTGATACGTTACTTGAGCTAGATTAGGATCTTGGGTTTGATTAACGGTATTTACTGTATCAAAGACACAAGAATTATTAAAACTAAAGTTGATAACCGGTGGAGGTAATACATTGATGGTTTGAGAAATCGTATCACTGCAACCGGCTTGGGTGTAAACAATGTGAGTGACCGTGTAAGTGCCCGGGTTTGCATATGTATGCGTTGGATTCTGGTGCACTGCAGGGTTGTTTCCAGTTAATGTCGAATTATCCCCGAAGTCCCAAAACCATGAAGCAGCCCCACCATTCGCAAGCGGAACGCCATTGATTGAGGTTGGTAGAATGGTTGGAGTACTGTTGAATTGGGTCGGTGACCAAGGACACGCTTGGGTAACCGTAAAATTGTTGGAAACCGTAGTGGGAATTGCTTGTGCTGTTAAAGAAACCGTACAATTTCCTTGGTTTGAGAAGGATTGCATAGTTACAGAGTAGGAGGGTAGGGCCGTAGCGGCAGGAACAGATATGGTTTGGGTGTTTTGTCCAGAACTCCAATTATAGCTTTGAAAGCCTGCCGGTCCTGAAATATTTATAGTATTGGCACCAAAACAATAATCCAAATCCAATATCAATGGCATACAATCAGCAACAACATAAGCGTAACCAAAATGTCCAGAATAGTCACAATCTTTTGTGGTGAATTCAATAGTTACGGTTTGACCTTGATACGCCGTTAAGTTCACTCCAACAATAGTCCAAGGAAGCCATTTAACCCCTCCACAGGTTTGAAAGTTTTGACCGGCTTGACCAGCATAAACGGTATACTGTCCACAATTTCCACCAATTTGAGTACCGTTTTGGTTTAGAAGCCGCATTTGAAAAACCGGTTGGGCATTAGGAGGGTGACCTGGATCTTCCAATACACAGGCGTATTTGTAAATAAACAATGAGTTTTGGGGGGTAACCAACATGGAGTATGTCAACTGCTCCCCTTGGGCGCCAGTCCCTGAATTTCCAAGTCGGGCCGATGAAGTACTTCCTATAGGAATCATAGGTAAACCACCACACGAAAAGGGATCATTACCTTGGGCCGTAATGATCGTGTGTCTACCGTTTACTATCCCCATCGTTGCAGCCGGATTTTGGTAGTTACCAGTATAACCAACCCAATTCGTAAAATTGGCCATGCTAAAATTAGCATTCGGGCAACCCGCATTGTTTTGCGAAAAAGCAAAAGGACTCAGAAAAAACGAAATGCAGCTGAGTAGTAAAATTCGATTCAAAGCAGTTGTTAGGTTTATTAGATCAAAGATGATAAAAAAATTTGTTTTATACAAACTTTCGGTATTACGTTTTCATTAAAGACTTGGTTGCCTAGTTCTTCGATAACAAGCATAGAAAAAGTAAAGAACTTGGTGTCAAAATGACACTTAATTTGTGTTGAAAACTATATGTACACCCCGTTGAAATCTTCCTTAAATTTGTCTCCAAATTTTAAAGAATATCTTATGTCAGCTAAGTATCAAACAGAAATAGATGCCTTCATGGAAAGGGTTAAACAGAAAAATGGTAACGAACCAGAATTTCTTCAAGCCGTTCACGAAGTCGCAGAAGCCATTATTCCGTTTACAGAAGTAAATACCAAGTATAAAAGCGCAAAGATTCTTGAGCGCATCGTGGAGCCTGAACGTACTATTATTTTCCGTGTTCCTTGGTTGGATGATCAAGGTAATGTGCAAGTGAACCGAGGATATCGGGTAGAATTTAACTCGGCCATTGGACCCTACAAAGGAGGCTTGCGTTTTCATCCTTCGGTTAATTTATCCATCCTTAAGTTTTTAGGATTTGAGCAAATTTTTAAAAATTCGTTGACAACCCTTCCCATGGGAGGAGGAAAAGGAGGCTCTGATTTTGATCCTAAAGGAAAGTCTGATAATGAAGTGATGAAATTCTGTCAGTCTTTTATGACCGAATTGTCAAGACATATTGGAGCAGATACCGATGTACCTGCAGGAGATATTGGGGTGGGAGGACGCGAAATAGGCTACATGTTTGGACAGTATAAAAGAATTAGAAACGAATTTACCGGTGTTTTAACCGGGAAAGCGCGTAACTGGGGTGGGTCCTTGATTCGTCCAGAAGCTACGGGTTACGGCACCGTTTATTTTGCTAAAGAAATGTTAGCTACCAAAGGGGATTCTTTTCAAGGAAAAACCGTGGTGGTTTCAGGTTCTGGTAACGTAGCTCAATTTGCGTGTGAAAAGGCTACTCAACTCGGAGCAAAAGTGGTTACCCTATCTGATTCTTCGGGATACATTTATGATGCTGATGGAATTGATGCAACCAAACTTGCTTTTGTAATGGAGCTGAAGAATGTTAAACGAGGTAGGATTGCCGAATACACTCAGAAATATCCAAATGCAAAATTCGTGGAAGGAAAACGTCCATGGGAAGTAAAAGCAGACATTGCACTTCCTTGTGCTACGCAAAATGAACTGAACGGAGAAGAGGCAAGACAACTCATTGCTAATGGAGTAAAATGCGTTGCAGAAGGAGCCAACATGCCATCTACCCCAGAAGCAATAACAGCATTTCAAAATGCGAACATACTCTTCGCTCCGGGTAAAGCCTCTAATGCGGGTGGAGTGGCTACTTCAGGGTTAGAAATGTCACAAAACTCCCTTCGCCTATCTTGGTCTGCCGAGGAAGTTGACCAAAGACTGCATGGTATCATGGTTTCTATTCATGAGGCCTGTGTGAAATACGGTACAAATGCGGACGGCAATGTGGATTATGTGAAAGGGGCAAATATTGCTGGATTTGTTAAAGTTGCTGATGCGATGATAGACCAAGGATTGGTTTAATTTCATCCTTCATTCATAACTTGAAACCCACCTCGGTGGGTTTTTTTATTTATTACTTTTGTATGGTGGAAATAAATGTAGAAAAACGATTCATCGACTTTGATCGTAATGGATTCGATAACCAAGAGCTTGAAGCTATTTATAAAGCCTTAATCTTACCGAGGCTGATTGAAGAAAAAATGCTCGTTTTATTGCGCCAAGGTAAAATTACAAAGTGGTTTTCAGGTTGGGGGCAGGAAGGAATTTCAGTGGGATGCGCTTACGGTTTGGATTCCGATGAATTTCTGCTTCCTATGCACCGCAATCTTGGGGTATTTACCACACGCGGCATTCCTTTAAATAGGCTTTTTGCACAATTCCAAGGTAAAATGTCGGGGTTTACCAAAGGGAGGGATTGCTCCTTTCATTTTGGATCTATAGAACATCATTTGGTGGGCATGATTTCCCACTTAGGTCCCCAAT
>JBJTWF010000188.1:0-38725 GCA_046081565.1 Flavobacteriales bacterium
GAGGAACTGGAAACGTATTACAAGCGCTATGCAAACTTGCTTTCAAACTTACAATCTGGAAAAGCGCTTTTGGAGGTAGAAACCGAGCCTGAAATGCGTGAAATGGCAAAGGAAGAAATTGATGCCCTTGAACAAGAAAAACCATTACTCGAGGAAGAAATTAAACTAATGCTAATCCCAAAAGATCCTGAGGATGATAAAAATGCCATCGTGGAATTGCGCGCGGGTACAGGAGGGGATGAGGCATGTATTTTTGTTGAGGATGTTTTCCGAATGTACACGATGTTTTTCAAAGAAATGGGCTGGCAAGTAGAAGTGATTAACTCTTCTGAAGGAACGGTCAAAGGGTTTAAAGAAATTTCATTACAGGTCTCTGGTGTTGGCATTTATGGGAGCCTTAAATTTGAATCTGGCGTTCATCGCGTACAGCGGGTACCGGAAACAGAATCTCAGGGTAGAGTTCACACTTCTGCCATTACGGTTGCAGTTTTACCCGAAGCAGAAGAAGTGGATTTTAAATTAGATATGAACGACGTTCGGAAGGATACCTTTCGAGCCTCAGGTGCTGGAGGGCAACATATCAATAAAACGGAATCAGCCATTCGCCTAACCCACATCCCGACGGGCGTTGTCGTGGAATGTCAAGACGGTCGCTCACAACATAAAAACTTGGAACAAGCCATCTCTGTATTGCGTTCAAGGCTTTATCAAGCTGAGCTAGATCGCGTACACAACGAACGGGCAGCCCAACGTAAAACCCTGGTTTCCACGGGAGACCGATCGGCAAAAATACGCACGTACAATTTCCCGCAAGGAAGAATTACCGATCATCGTATCAATAAAACGATGTACAATTTATCTTCCTTCATGAATGGTGATATTCAAGAGTTAATTGACGCCTTACGCATGGCAGAAAATGCTGAAAAACTTAAAGGCCAAGAAGCATGACCCTCGATGAACTAGTTAACCAAATTCGCAAAAAACAATCCTTCTTGTGCGTGGGGCTCGATCCTGTTTTAGAAAAAATACCCCATCATTTACGAGCCTTTGAAGATCCCCTGTTTGAGTTTAATAAGCGCATTATCGATGCTACGGCGCCCTATGCTGTAGCGTTTAAACCCAACACGGCATTTTATGAAGCGCTAGGGGTAAAAGGGTGGGAGACCCTTGAACGAACCATTAATTACATTCCCAAAGATTGTTTTATTATCGCCGATGCCAAACGAGGGGATATAGGAAATACCTCGACCGCATATGCTCGCGCTTTTTTTGAACACTTATCGTGCGATGCTGTTACGGTTGCGCCTTATATGGGTAGGGATAGCGTTGAACCTTTTTTACAATTCAAAGGCAAATGGGCCATTGTATTGGGATTGACTTCGAATGAAGGATCGCAAGACTTTCAAGGGTTCGGACATCCTGAAAAACCACTGTATGCAGATGTAATTACTAAGGTAAAAGCGTGGGGGAGTACTGAAAATTTAATGTTCGTTGTTGGAGCAACGCGCGTGGATCATCTGAAAGGAATTCGAAAAATCATTCCAGACCATTTCTTATTGGTTCCCGGTGTTGGGGCCCAAGGCGGATCCCTTGAAGCGGTTTTTAATGCAGGAGCAAATGCAACATGTGGTTTGCTTGTCAACGCATCCCGGTCGATCCTTTATGCAAGCGATGGGTTGACCTTTGAAGAGGAGGCAAAAAAAGAAGCGCTGAAAATACAATCCGAAATGGCTTTGTACCTTCAGCGCCTGTTTCCCTAAGGAAAAAAATACTTATTTCCCTAAATGATTCGCATTTACTTGTGTTTTGGCAGATCCGTAAGCATCACAACCTGCTTTTCTTGATGCACCGCAAGAGGATAAAATCACCGTTGCAACAACAGCCAATAGCGTTAAAACATTTACCTTCGTTTTCATAGTTGATTTTTTTAGTTGTTTGTAAACCCTCCAACGGGACAGGTGGGTATAAAGTTACAAAATATGTTAAAAGGAATGCCGTTGAACCATAATTTAATACGGGTAAAACAAACCTTAATGTCATTTAATAAACGGGTAACCTCCTATGTACTCCTTCAACTGCTATTCCTTGCCTCCCTGCATGGACAGTCCTTTAACATTGAATATCAATGGAACCATCATAACCAGGCGGTGTTGCCCAAGTACTTTCAACACCAGCACAAAATAGAAAATGAATCGTTATTGATTCAAGAAATTCAAAAAGCCAAAGTAAACTTGGCTTCCTTGGGTTATTTCGCAGCGGATGTAAACGATACCTTGCTGCAGGGAAAACGGGCATTGTGGCTTTCATTAGGAAAGAAATATGACGGAATTAGGTTGAAATGTTCCCCTGAATTATTGCCTTGGGCACCTAATGTTAAAAAAGATAGCCTTCTTTCCTTGTCGGAATATACCGCATTTTTATCTCAGACCCTTGCAGCATTCCAAGCGAATGGATATCCATTTGCCGCCTTTCGCTATGAAGATTTTTCTGAGGAAAAACAGTCCTTATCGCTTTCGATATCCATGGAAAAGGGACGTAAAATGTTCTGGAAAGAACTTCGAATTAAAGGGGATTCTTCGTTATCGGTTACCACCTTGGAAGCGGAATTAGATTTTAAACCTGGACAAATCTTTACCTCAAAGAAGCAAGAGGAAATATTAATTCGACTGAATCAATTATCGTATATACAAGTCATTAAACCACCCGAGTATCAATTTTCTACGGATGGAGTAACCTTGTACCTGTATATCAAGGGAACTAAAATAAACAGTTTTAATGGGGCAATCGGATTACAGCCCAATCCCATTTCTCAGAAAATGGGGCTTACCGGTGACGTACAGTTAAAGCTAGTCAATGCCTTGAAAAAAGCTGAACAAGTTGATTTTGTTTGGCGAAGTGTAAAGCCGGCTACGCAACTGCTCACCTTTCGCTTGGCTTATCCCTACCTCTTTCACTCTTCCTTTGGTACAGAATTCAAGTTCAATCTCTATAAACGCGATTCCACCTTCCTCGAGTTGAAATCCGGCCTTGCCATTCAATACGCTTTGTCCAATGCACTAATCGTTAAAGGAATATATTCCTTAACCAGTAATAACCGACTCTATGCATCCAATAATAGCCTTGATTTTCCCAATGCCGCTTCCTTCAGGAATACCATGTTTGGGCTAGGATTTACCCTTCGAACGTTGGATTACCTACCAAACCCTACCCGAGGCGTGCATTGCACGGGTGAGGCTTACGTTGGTCAGCGAAAAAGTGAATCTGACACCTTGTCGAGCACACCAACAAATCGTATTTCCTTTGCCTGGGAGCAGTATATTACGTTACGGAAACGTTTTGTTCTTCGTTATTTTTTGTCCTTTGATACCTACAATGCCCCCATGATTTATTCGAATGAGTGTTATCGCTTTGGCGGGCTTTCTAACCAGCGGGGATTCAATGAAGAGAATTTTTTAGCTACTACCAAAAGCATCAATCAAATTGAATTACGTTACCTATTAGACCGGAATTCATCGGTATTTGTCTTTTTTGATCAAAGCCTTTACGAAAATAGAAGCAATGCTGGTTACCGTCAAGACCGACCTTATGGTTTTGGTTTGGGTACCAATTTGGGATCAAAAGCGGGAATTTTCTCGTTGGTGTATGGATTAGGGGTGGAGAAAAACAATCCTCTTGATCTTAGGACCGGCAAAATTCACTTCGGTTATATTGCCTATTTTTAACCGATGAATATCAAGCGTAACGTTCTGTACCTCTCGTATGATGGCCTTTGTGATCCTTTGGGACAATCTCAAATTTTACCCTATCTGCGTGCGCTTTGTTCCGATAACTATGCTTTTACCATCATTAGTTTTGAAAAACCTGAACGGTATAAACAACATAAAACCTCCATCGAACTAAGGATAGCCTCCTCGGGAATGCGTTGGATTCCCTTGCGATATTCTAAAACCCCACCGGTTTTATCCACCCTTTTCGATCTCATGATGTTACAATGGAAGGTTCGTCGTGAAATTCGAAAACGATCCTATGACCTTATTCATGTGCGCAGCTACTTACCGATGCTCATTGGGGAGCGGTATTTTAAAACCCATAAAGTGATTTTTGACATGCGCGGGTTTTGGGCTGATGAGCGCAAAGAAGGGGGACTATGGCCAAATAAGCAATGGCTTTATCGTAAGATTTATTCTTTTTTTCGTCAAAAAGAAGCGATGTTTATATCCCATTCCCATGCGTTGGTATCGCTAACTCATGACGGAGTATCAGCGTTAAAGGAACGCTACCCTTCCTTGCCCGTTGAAGAAAAAGCAGCCGTAATTCCATGCTGTGCCGATGCGTTTAATTTCGATCCAGGCCATGTGGATTCTGATGTGCGAAATGCCATGGGCTTGCGCAAGGATGACAAGGTCTTAATTCATATAGGTTCCGTTGGAACCTGGTATCGTTTGGACCAAGAAATCCATTTTTTCAATGCATTAAGAGAAAAGAATTCGCGTTGGCATTTTTTAATCCTAACCAATGATGTTGTAAAAGCCAGGGAAACCGTGCTAAGTCATGCCAAAGAACCAGAAGCGGTACGCGTTATGTCGGTTAGGCATGATGAGGTTTCTTCGTACCTTTCCATCGCTGACGCCAGCATTCTATTTATTGAACCTTCCTTTTCTAAAAGGGCTTCCTTTCCAGTAAAATTGGGAGAGTCTTTAATGATGGGGGTCCCCGTAATTGTTAATGCAAACGTTGGCGATAACCGAGAATTTATCCATGGAGGAAAAAATGGAATTATGCTCAACCATTGGGATGAAATTTCACGGTTGGCCGAAGTCTTTGATCCCGATTCTTTTGCCTCTCATGAAATTCGACAATTTGCCTTAGAAAACCTGAGTTTGGAAAAAGGACATCAGTTATATGCCTCTCTTTATCACGACGTGTTGCAATGAAAACAAAACGCTTAGCCATTCTTTGTCCCTATCCCTTTGGTGAAGCACCGTCCCAACGGTTTCGTTTTGAACAGTACGTGGATTCCTTGCAGGTGTTGGGATGGGAAGTCTACACGTATTCCTTTTTAAATGAAAAAGGCTGGAAGGTTTTTTATACGGATGGATTTTCTTTCCAAAAACTAAAATATTTGGCCTTGGGATTTGTAAAAAGGTGGTTTTTAATGCTACACGTCTGGCGTTTTAATACCGTTTTGATACACCGAGAAGCAGCTCCGGTAGGTCCACCGATTTATGAATGGATCATTGCAAAAGGATTTAGAAAAAAAATAATCTACGATTTCGACGATGCAATCTGGTTACCAAATTACAGTAAACAACATCAAAAAGTACATCGTTTAAAGGCATATTGGAAAATTAAACACCTTATTCGTTGGGCTCATCTCTCCCTGGCAGGGAATCATTTTTTAGCCTCCTACGCCCTGAAGTTCAGCGAGAATGTAGTTGTTTTTCCAACCACCATCGATACGGATTACCATCGTCCCCAGAATAAAAAACTGGGTAACAGACCCCTCGTGTTGGGATGGACAGGCAGCCATTCCACATTGGATTATCTAAGAATTTTGGTTCCAGCACTTGAAAAATTATCCGAGCACTATCTTTTTGAATTCGTAGTAATTTCCAACGAGCCTCCCCCGTTTACCCTTCCAAACCTTCGTTACCTCCCTTGGAATGAGGCTTCTGAAATCGAGGACCTTGGAAGCATAGATCTTGGGCTTATGCCCTTGACGGATGACGAATGGTCAAAAGGTAAATGCGGTTTCAAAGCCCTACAGTATTTAGCCTTAGGGATTCCTGCTATGGTTTCAACTGTGGGCGTTAATGCCGACATCATTACGCATGGCGTAAATGGGTTTCTCGTGGATCACCCCGACCAATGGTATTCTTCGATAGAATATGTTCTAAAACACCCAGAACCGTTAACAGATTTGGGTAGAAACGGTCGAAAAACAATTGAACAGCGATTTTCGGTTGCTGCCTTAACGCCTACCTATTTATCCTTTTTCAACCTATGAACTTATTTTTTGCTTCACACAACGAAAATAAAGTGAAAGAAATTCGGGCGCTATTGCCCGAAAATATGATGTTAAAAAGCCTAAACGATCTATTGCTACAGGATGAAATTGAAGAAACCGGATTAACCCTAGAAGAAAATGCGCTAATCAAGGCAAGAGCACTATACGCCCAAATTCATCATGCCTCCTTTGCCGATGATTCTGGATTGGAAGTGGACGGACTTAATGGTAGACCCGGAGTCTATTCGGCACGTTACGCCGGTCCAGAAAAAAATGATGCAGCAAACCTACGAAAGCTCTTGCGAGAAATGGAGGGAAAAAATAACCGATCTGCTGTTTTTAAAACCGTCATAGCTTTTGTGGATGGGCAACAAGAATTTTTATTTTCTGGGGAAGTTCGAGGGCAAATTTCCATAGCACCACGAGGAATTCATGGCTTTGGATATGATCCTATTTTTATTCCTGAGGGATGGAGCCAGACTTTTGCTGAAGTCGAAAAGGAGGTAAAAAATGGTGTTTCGCATCGGTCACGTGCTTTTGATCAGTTTATTCGGTTTTTAAAAGAACAAGGACCAACCCAAACGAATCCTAATCTACGTATCCAATGACTGAAACAATCGATTTAATATGCAACCGTTGCAAACACACGAATTCATTTCGTCAAGGATGTGACGCCTTTCCGGATGGTATTCCAATGGAAATTCTATTGACGAATAAACATTCAAAACCGTTACTGGAACAAAAGAATTCCCTTGTTTTCGAACCTCGAGATTCGGTGGATTCGGTAAAGGAATCAATGAAAGACGTATTTTAGCAACAAAAAATTAACCATGGACATCCAAGCCTTATCCGATCGGTTTTTACGATACGTACAAATAGATACGGAATCCGATCCAAACGCACCCTGTTTTCCCTCTACTGGGAAACAAAAAGACTTGGCAAAGGTACTGCTGAGGGAATTATTGGATATGGGAATTCACGATGCGGAAATGGATGAATGGGGATATGTATTTGCTACTATTCCATCCAATTCAATCCATGAAAACCTTCCAACCCTTTGTTTTTGTTCTCACATGGATACGGCACCAGATTGCAGCGGTAACAACGTAAAGCCAATCGTTCACAGGCATTGGGATGGAACCCCGATCGTATTGCCAGATGATCCGAGTCAAGTTATTAGTGTTGTTAATCACCCATATTTAGCTCAGAAAATTGGCCAAGACGTCATCACTGCCTCAGGAACCACCCTGTTGGGGGCAGACGATAAAGCAGGCGTTGCCATCATCATGCAATTCGCCCAATGCCTATTGGAAAATCCCGACATAAAGCATGGTAAAATTCGAATCTTATTCACTCCAGATGAGGAGGTTGGACGCGGGGTAGAGAAATTGGACATGGTAAAGTTGGGAGCCGATTACGGCTATACCTTGGATGGTGGCCCCTTGGGTGATGTAGAGGACGAAACGTTTTCGGCCGATGCAATGACATTTACCTTTCATGGCATTAGCGCCCATCCTGGATATGCGAAAGGTAAAATGCAACATGCCATGAAAATGGTATCTGCTTTCTTGTGCTCCCTTCCAAAAGAAGGATGGTCTCCTGAAACCACATCGCACCGGGAAGGTTTTGTACATCCAACGGCCATGGAAGGGGGATTAGAAAAGGCCACGATTTCCTTTATTCTTCGGGATCATGATACCCAAAAACTATCGGAATATGCTCATCGATTAGTTCAATTGGCGGAAGAGACCGTACGCTTGTTTCCGGGTACTTCATTTGAATACCAGCAAATGGAACAGTATCGCAATATGAAAGAAATCCTGGTGAATTGTCCATTTGTTGCCGATTATGCGGAAAAGGCCATTGAACGTGCAGGATTTACGCCGAAACGTCAAATCATCCGAGGAGGAACGGATGGATCGCGTTTGTCCTTCATGGGATTACCATGTCCGAACCTTTTTACCGGAGAAATGGCAATCCATTCCAAACAGGAGTATGTGGTGCTTCAAGATATGGAAGCTGCCGTTCGTACGCTAATTGAATTGGTGCAAATTTGGGAAAAACACACATCATGACCTTTGTAGCGCTTCAGAAGAAAATTACGTCCAAAGATTTTTCGCCAGTGTACTTATTGCATGGAGAAGAGCCTTATTTCATCGATAGGCTCGTTGCACTTTTGGAAACCCATGTATTAGAGGCCCATGAAAAAGATTTTAATCAAGAAATTGTGTATGGAAAGGAAACCGAGGCATTGAGTTTATTAAGCAGTGCAAAACAATATCCTATGATGTCGGAACGCAGGTTGGTGCTGGTAAAGGAGGCCCAAGATTTTAAATCATGGGATACCCTTGAGCCCTATATCAACGAACCTTTGGAATCTACTATTCTTGTTTTTGCATACAAGTATAAGAATATGGATGCCCGTACCAAATTTTTTAAGGCGGTTCAAAAACATGAAGTCTTTAAATCGGAAAAAATAAAAGAGTATCAATTGCCAGAGTGGATTGGGTCTTATTTAAAATCTAAAGGGTTCTCGTTCGCTTCTCGGGTTCCTCATTTGCTTTCTGAGTCAATTGGAAACGATTTGTCAAGGATCAGCAATGAAATTGAAAAATTGGCCATCGTTCTGCGAGAAGGCGAAGAAGTGAATGAAGCGCATATTGAAAAACACATTGGAATATCAAAAGAGTATAATGTTTTTGAACTCAATAATGCCGTAGCAGCAAAAGACTTGGCAAAAGCGATTCGCATCGTTCAATATTTTGAATCCAATCCCAAGGCGGCGGATTTAGTACAAGTTATTTCCATGCTTTTTCGTTATTTTTCCCAGATAATGCGCATTCATTTCATGCAGAATAAATCCCGTGAACACATAGCATCAACGTTGAAAATTCATCCGTACGTCGTGGGAGAGCTATTGCAATCAAAAAATAATTTTACGCCTAAAAAAATTGCCGAGAACATCGAAGTATTGCATGCTTTCGATTTAAAGTCAAAAGGGGTGGGTAATGCAGGAGAGTCTTCGGGCGCTTTAATGCGTGAATTAGTAATCCAATTGATTTTGTAATGGCGTTGTTTTATGTTCCAGACAGCGAAGTTGGCATGGAGTATTTTTCCCTCGGGGAAGAAGAGTCCAACCATTGCATTCGAGTTTTGCGAAAAAAAGAGGGAGACACCATTGAGGTTCTCAACGGTATGGGCTTTTCGTTTGAAGCCACAATTCAATTGGCAAACCCCAAAAAGTGTGTAGTAAAAAACGTAAAACATACCTTTCAGCAACCGTACGGAGAGGTTCATATTGCCATCGCACTTACCAAGCAGATGGAGCGAATGGAATGGTTAGTCGAAAAGGGAACGGAGTTGGGTTGCACCCATTTTTCATTCATTGAAACCCATCGAAGCGAGCGGAATAAGGTAAACCTAGAACGGCTAACTAAAATTGCTGTCTCTGCCATGAAACAATCCAAACGACTTTATTTACCGCATCTAGATGCGCTTGTGCCTTTGTCTACCTTCTTGCGTCAATATCCCGGGGGTTGGGTAGCACATTGCTTGGAACAAGAACCAAGAGGGGATGTTACCGGTTCAAAACCTAAACGAATCCTTATAGGACCTGAAGGAGACTTTACCGTTGATGAAATCAGGCTAATGCAAGCCGCAGGCTATGCGGCAATTTCGTTGGGGGAAGCACGATTACGAACGGAAACAGCCGGATTAAAGGCAATTTTTTTGCTAGGACAAATTACGTCACAAAGGTGATGTTTGCTTCTTCTACCAGCGGTTCCAAGCGCATGCTTAAATAGACCTGAATCAAGGCAACAACATCTTTTTCGCAATATTTTGTGATTCGCTCTAAGTTCTTTTCTTCATAAAATACCCGCGCTACGTCTGCCCCGGTTATGTCATCTTTTGGTGTGGGAATGCGAAAAACATGGCAAAGTAATGCTAAGGAAGTATACGCCTTGTAGTCGCCAAATTTCCATAATTCCATCGTGTCCAAATGACGAATCTCCCACGGTTTTTTTCCTGAAATATCCAAGGCTTTGGGAAGGCGAATGCCGTGAATTAACATCCTTCTACACAAATAAGGAAAATCAAATTCTTTGGCGTTGTGACCGCATAGTATTTTGTCGCTGTAATGGTCTTCTAACAATCGATTGAACTGGGTGAGCAGAGTGAATTCATCCTCGTGGGCAAACGACTTGATGCGAATCGTTTTTCCTAGGGTAGTCTGTTTGACCATGCCAACGGAAATACAGATGATTTTACCAAATTCAGATTGAATGCCTCCTCGGTCTTTATAAACCATTTCCCCATTCCGTTCTTCGGAAAGAAAGCTTCTATTTTTTAGCTCGAACAAATGCCGGGTTTCTTCATCCAAGGCTTCGTAATGATAGGTTTGTGGTACGGTTTCTATATCTAAGAATAAGATGTTTTCAAGGTTTATCTGCTCCATAAGGAAGTATAAAATTGTGTTTTTCGATTAATTATTGGATTTTTGTGTCGTGTCCGAAACACTACACATAAACGAAGGTAGCAAAAACGACAAATATGAAACGTTATTGCAGCAAATTCCTGCCTTAATTAGCGGTGAAACTGACCCTTTAGCAATCGCGTCTAACCTTGTGGCAGCGTTAAAGCAAACCTTTGATTTTTTTTGGGTTGGTATGTATCGTGTAAAACAAGATGAATTGGTTTTAGGCCCCTTTCAAGGTCCCATTGCTTGCACTCGAATCGCTCGAGGAAAAGGCGTATGCGGAAAGGCTTGGGTTACGTTAGAAACCCAGGTGGTCCCTAATGTCCATGAATGGGAAGGCCACATCGCTTGTAGCAGCCTTACAAACAGTGAAATTGTAGTGCCTCTATTTTACCAAGGGGAGGTCATCGGGGTATTGGATATTGATAGTACGGCATTTAACACCTTTGATGAGGTGGATGCCTTTTACCTAAAAAGCATTGGAGAATGGTTCGTTCCTTTGGATTAATAGCATTTGGGATCTTACTGACTCGATGTGCCCAAATTGGGGTGTTAACGGGGGGAGAAAAAGACCAAACTGCCCCTAAAATAATTCAAGCAACTCCTGCAACGTTTAGTAAAAATATTTTTCCTCAACAAATTACCTTGGTGTTTGATGAGTTTATTCAGCTCAATGCTACCTCGAGTACGATACGCGTTATTCCCGAGGACGCAAAGGTCACGGCAACGCTCGCTAAAAAAAGTATTACCCTCACGCTGGATGGTACCCTTAAACAAAATACAACCTATAGCATCCTGTTGAACGGTGCGATAAAAGACGTTACCGAAGGAAATGACTCCATCTACTCTTATGTTTTTTCTACGGGAGCGTCTTTGGATTCCTTGCAAGCGAACATCACAGTTACCGATGCTTTTCAGCAACGCCGAATGAAAGAGGTTCTGGTGGGATTGTACGATTCAGACACCGCTATTTTTCCACGTTATGTAGGACTGAGCAATGCGCAAGGGGAAGTAATTTTATCTAATTTACCGAACCGAAATTTTTATGTAAGGGCCGTCACGGACTTAAACAAAAATGGGGCTATCGATAGCAAGGAGAAACAAGGCTATGCGTTTGAACCTATAATGTTGGGAGGGTCGGATACGATACGGTTAGAACTTTCCATTCCACGGGACACAGTAAACCTTTCCAACCTCAAAATTGATGCCCCTGGTTTGATGTATGCGCATGTTCCTCAGGAGATTGATTTATCTCAGATTACCGTTAATGGGGAGCAACCCAAGGCATTCCGTATAAGCCGAGATTCCGTTGGAATTGCGTTAGGTAAACAAGCATCTGGAACCATAGCGCTTGCTTGCGGGGAACAGAAACTAGAAAAGTTTTTTTCAGAGAAAGAGGCTACTACGAGGATTGGGATAAACGGCGCTGGATTACACCACCATGGATGTATTGAGCTGAGATGCACTGACTTTATTGGGAGTGTCTTGGAAAAAGAAGCATGGAAACTACAGATGACAACCGATTCAATTTCCCTCCCGATTGACGCAATAACGTTTATAGACAACCGAATTCTAGTTTACGCGAAGCGTTTGTCTGGAGGACAGGGTAAGCTTACGATACCCAAAGGGGCGATTCAAGGAATTTCAGGTAATGTAAATGAAAATAAAACGATTGAATTTGTCCATTATTTAGAAGAAAATCTAGGGCGAATTAAACTCACATTACCCGCTTCTTCAGGACCCCGTGTGGTGATATTGGAAAAAGAAGGAAAAGAAGTTGCGATGTCGAAAATAAGTAGTGGGAACGTAACGTCGTTTGAACATTTAATTCCGGGGGAATACCAACTTGTTGTTATAGAGGATTTAAATGGGAATGGCTATTGGGACCCCATAGATCCTGCAGACCATCAACAAGCTGAACCGGTAAAACGCTACAGTAAATTTCCTAAAATAAGGATGAATTGGGATATGGAATTTACCGTTGAAGCGGACTAAAGAAGTTTTCAACACCCGACCTTCAGGAGAAAATTTCTTAGTATTTTAGCTACTCAATCCCTTTTATGTATTTGATATTTGATACGGAAACCACTGGGTTACCCCGTAATTTTAAAGCCCCCATTACGGATATAGATAATTGGCCGCGCGTGGTTCAATTGGCATGGCAGTTACACGATGACATGGGAGGCATGGTTTCCCGTGGGGATGCGTTGATTAAACCCAATGGATTTAATATTCCCTATGATTCTGAAAAAGTACACGGAATTTCTACCGCTCTGGCCGAAGCGGAAGGAAGGGAGCTCAGTGAGGTATTAGCGGATTTTCAATCGGATTTATCCAAAGCATCATTCATCGTTGGACATAATTTGAAGTTTGATATCAACGTCCTAGGATGTGAGTTTGTGCGCTTGGGCCTAGAATCGCCTTTAGAAACGTTTCCAAGCTTAGATACCTGTACGGAGGGAAGCGCTCAGCTCGTAAAATTACCGGGGGGAAAAGGGGGTAAATTCAAATTACCTTCCCTCTCAGAACTTTACAGGCATTTATTTGATGGGGCGTTTGAAGAGGCCCACAACGCTACGGCCGATGTTGAAGCTACATCTCGATCTTTTTTAGAATTGATTCGCCTTGGGCATTACCCCTCGGAACTTTTAGGGCAGGACGACACCTATTTTAGGCAGTTTTTGGAAGTAAACCCTGCTCCAGTGGCTTTGGTTGGCATTCCACATCGAAACTTAAAGGAAGCAAGTAAAGCGTTAAAAAGTAAAGGAGTTCGTGCCTCAAACGTTCAGCACGTCGTTTCTGAGGCGCTGGAGGAGGCTCCCTTTGCCCACCTTCATGTTCATTCCCAATTTACTATCCTACAGTCTTCCGCGGATATTGAATCCTTGGTACAAAAGGCAGGTGAATTTGGACTGTCTGCTCTAGCGATTACGGACAACTGCAATATGATGGCCGCATTTAATTTTGAACGAGAGGTTGCTAAATACAATGCAAACATTGAGGCAGAAAATGAAGCGGCAAGAGAACTAGGATTGAGTCAATCCAAGAAGAACCTATTACCGATTTTAGGGTGTGAACTGAATGTTTGCAATGACCATACGGATAAAACCTTCAATGATTCTGGATACAAAATGGTTTTCTTAGCTAAGAATAAGGCGGGCTATCAAAATTTAATAAAGCTTTCCTCTTTAGCCTATACCGAAGGTTTTTATTACGTACCAAGGGTCGATAAAGCAATAATCGAGCAGTATCGATCTGATTTAATTGTTTTATCTGGAGGCTTAGAAGGAGAAATCGCATCGCTGATTTTAAATGTGGGGGAGAAGCAAGCAGAGGATTCGTTGTGTTGGTGGAAAGCGCAATTTAACGATGATTTTTACCTGGAAATTAATCGTCACCACTTAGAAGCGGAAGACCATGCCAATGAGGTTTTGGTGCGGTTGGCTGAAAAATATCAGGTAAAACTAGTAGCAACAAACAACACCTATTACAAAAACCAATCGGATGCTCAGTCGCATGATGTGTTGCTTTGTATCCGAAATGGTGAGTTATTATCCACCCCCAAAGGAAGAGGTCGAGGTTTCCGTTTTGGTTTTGAAAACGATGAATATTATTTCAAATCGCCCGAGCAAATGAAGCAACTGTTTGCAGATTTACCCGAAGCGATAATGAATATTAGTGAAATCATTGCGAAATGTGAACCCTACTCTTTATCCAGGGATGTACTATTGCCTAAATTCGATATTCCTGAGGCATTTATTGATCCGAACGATGAACTTACGGGATCGAAAAACGGCGAAAATGCTTATTTGCGCCACCTCGCATTTGAAGGAGCGTTAAAGCGGTATGGTACCGTGTCAGATGCGCTCAAAGAGCGCTTGGATTTCGAACTAAAAACCATTGAAAATACGGGATATCCAGGGTATTTCCTCATTGTTCAAGATTTTTGTAAAGCGGCTTGGGAAATGGGGGTATGGGTAGGCCCGGGTAGGGGATCGGCAGCGGGATCGGCAGTGGCATACTGTGTAGGAATCACCAACGTAGACCCGATTAAATACGACCTCCTTTTTGAACGGTTTTTAAATCCAGACCGGATTTCCATGCCGGATATTGATATTGACTTTGACGATGAAGGTCGGGGTAAAGTAATTGATTATGTAATTAACAAATACGGAGCAAACCAAGTTGCACAAATTATCACTTACGGTACTATGGCTGCCAAGTCTTCGATTCGAGATACCGCAAGAGTATTGGATTATCCGCTTCCTGAGGCCGATAAATTGGCTAAAATGGTGCCTGATATTTCATTGAAAAAACTGTTTAGTTTTACGGATCACGAAGTAAATGAAAAATTTTCTCGCGATCAAGATGGACTCAACAAGGCTCGAGAACTTCGAAAAATTTATCAGGGCAATGGAGCGGCGTCTGAGGTGTTAAAGCAAGCTAAATCCTTGGAGGGTACGGTCCGAAATACAGGTATTCACGCCTGTGGAGTGATTATCACGCCCGATGACCTCACCAACTTTGTCCCTGTAGCAACGGCCAAAGACTCAAGCCTAGCCTGTACGCAATTTGATAATGCGGTTGCAGAAAATGCCGGGTTATTGAAAATGGATTTTTTAGGTTTAAAGACCTTGACCTTGATCAAAGATGCAGTTCGAATTATTCAAGAAAATCGAGGAATTACGCTTGATCCTAATCAATTTCCAATGGACGATGAGGCTACGTACGCTTTGTTTCAGCGTGGGGATACGGTTGGCATTTTCCAGTATGAATCTACCGGGATGCAAAAGTATATGCGGGAGTTAAAGCCGACTGATTTTGCCGATTTGATTGCCATGAATGCCCTTTATCGCCCTGGTCCTATGGAGTACATTCCATCTTTTGTTAAACGAAAACATGGAGAGGAGACCACCGTTTATGATTTACCCGATTGCGAAGAGTATTTAAAGGAGACCTATGGAATCACTGTCTACCAGGAGCAAGTGATGTTACTTTCTCAAAAATTAGCGGATTTCACCAAGGGTGAAGCCGATACCCTTCGAAAAGCCATGGGTAAGAAGGATGAGAAGGTTTTGAAAAAAATGCGACCTACTTTTTTATCTCGAGGAAAAGAAAAGGGTCATCCGAAGGATAAACTCGAGAAAATTTGGAAGGATTGGGAAGCCTTTGCTTCCTATGCATTTAATAAATCCCACTCTACGTGTTACGCATGGATAGCCTATCAAACGGCATTTTTAAAGGCTAATTACCCCTCGGAATATATGGCGGCAGTTTTGAGTAATAACATGGGAGATATTAAACAGGTAACGTTTTTTATGAACGAATGTCGCCGTATGAATATCAACGTATTGAGTCCTGACATTAATGAATCGGGCTTGAATTTCACGGTTAATGCGAATGGAGACATTCGGTTTGGATTAGGCGCCATTAGAGGCATTGGGGAAGGACCCGTTTCTGCCATTGTAGAAGGTCGTAAAGAAGCGAAATACAGCGGAGTATTTGACTTTTTTAGGCGCATTAATTTATCCGCAATAAACCGAACTTCGGTGCAAAACCTGGTTTATGCGGGGGCGTTTGATTCCTTTACAGAGATGCATCGTGCGCAATATTTTGCCGAAATTCGAAATAATCAAGTTTTCATAGACTATCTTTTACGCTATGGGGCCTCGTTTCAATCCAGTCAGGGTTCCGATCAGATAGATCTTTTCGGCAACGAAAGCCTGTTCGAACTTACTGAACCCATTATTCCCGAAGTGGAGGAATGGCCATTGAATTTTAAACTGGCTCGCGAAAATGATGTTATCGGATTTTATATTTCGGCACATCCGCTCGATGATTATCTGGTTGAAATTCAAGCCTTTTGTTCCGGTGATTTATCGATGCTCTATCAACCAGAAGAATTTAAAGGCAGGGATTTATTCATGGCTGTGGTGGTTAAGGGGGTGGTGAATCGCATTCGAAATAATGGAGAACCCTTTGGCATTGTTACCTTTGAGGATTATACCGCACAGTACGAGATGTTTATTTTCGGGGATACCTATTTGAAATTTAAACATCTTTTTCAGCCTGGAATTTTTCTAACCTTAAAAGGGCGCATAGAAAAAGGGAGATTCGCTAACAGTAATATAGAATTTTCCATCAAAGACATTGATCAAGTAAAAAATTTACGGGAAAATAGAATACAAGGGTTGAATTTAAACATTCCGAACCGCGACTTGAATCACTTGCTAATTGATGCCTTGAATGGCTTGTTCATAGAAAATCAAGGCTCCTGCAAAGTCAATTTTACCATATTTGACCCCATTGATGGGTTTGATTTAAAGATGAGTTCGCGAAGCATTAAAATTAAACCGAGTCCTGCGATTTATAATGCGCTTGCGAAGATGAACATTACGTTTAGCTTGAATTAAGCACCAAAAAAAAGGCAGCCTTAAGCTGCCAAAAACGATGGGTTAAACCAAGGTTTATTCCTCAATAGCAGGAACCAAAATTCTACCGCAATGTTCGCAAACTAAAATTTTCTTTTTGGTAACAATATCCAATTGACGTTGAGGGGGAATTTTGTTGAAACAACCTCCACAAGAACCGCGCATTACTTGAACTACTGCCAATCCGTTTTTTGCATTGTTTCGAAGACGAGTGTATGCGGAAAGTAAACGTTCCTCGATGTGCTTTTTCGCAACATCAGAATCTTTGATAAGTTTATCCTCGTCCTTTTGGGTTTCGCTTACGATATCGTTTAACTCCTTTTGCTTGATTTTTAAGTCATTGTTTCGCAAATCCAATCGTTCTTTTACCTCTACCAACAACTCTTTCACTGAGTCGATTTTTACTTTCGCTTCCTTGGATCGCTTGTCGTGTAATTTGATTTCAAGCTCTTGGTATTCAATTTCTTTGCTTAATGATTCGTACTCACGGTTGTTTCGAACGTTGTTTTGACGCTCTTTATATTTTACAATGGCACTTTCCGATTCTTTGGAAGCATTTTTACGCTCCGTAATTTCGTTTTCCAGTTCTTTTATTTCCTCTTCGATTTTACTGTGTCGTGTTTCTAAACCGTGTATTTCGTCCTCTAAATCACTTACCTCCAAAGGCAATTCCCCACGAATGGTGCGAATGCGGTCAATTTCAGAGTCGATTTGTTGAAGTTTAAAAAGTGCATCCAATCTATCTGCAATGCTTACCTCTTTTTTACTTGCTGTGGCCATATTCCAAGAATATTATAGTGTATTATTCCAATAACGGACCGCAAAGATAGTAATAAATCACAAATGTTTAGGTAAAATCAAGCAATATTCTGTCCTTCTGGGCTTTTGAATTACCTAACTAATGATTCGAAAGATTGTGAAAGGGTGCCCTCAAATCCCATTCAAGCAAGGTTTCTATTCTAACCTATGGATTACCCTTGATACGGTTGTGCCGAACGCGTCCCTGTATTTCAAAAACGATTTATTCTTCAGAGGGTCCACCCTCACCCGCATTTGAGGATCCATTGGAAGCCCTTGCGTTTCGACTCGAAGGTTCGTCATCGCTTCGATCGTCAACGGTCTCCTGGGTATATTCTTCCTCTTCCTCTATCGCTTTTTTCTCAATTTTTTCGATGTCATCTTCAACGAAATCAATGCGTTTTCCTTTGACATTCGTGGTATTGAATTCTGGTAAGTTATCGTGGGAGGTATACCGTTGAAAAAAGTAAACCATAATTCCAAAAATGAGCACTACCAATCCTCCAATTAGCAAGGCATTGCGCTTAAGCAAAGACAAAAAATCTGAAGCGCTTGCTCCCTTCGCTTGTCGCGTACCGCGGGGGGTGTTTTCGGTTGAAGGCCCTACCTCCTCAGCAACGTCGTTATTTACCTCTTCAACCTGCACTACGATGGCGGTGTAATTATCGTTAGAATGAAGGTGGCACCGCTCATGTATGGCTTGTAGCGCTTCCTCTGCATTTTGTACGGTAGCGAACAATGATTCCAAGGCTGAATCGGTCCAAGACTCAAAAACCCCGTCGCTACACAATAGAAAGTAGTCATTTTTTTGAACATCCTTGCGTACAAGCTCCTCTGCTGTGGTGCGCTTGTGGGCACCTTGAATAACCCGCGTAATCACGTTGGATTTGGGATGGTTTTGCGCTTCGTGCTCATTGATTATCCCCGTGGAAACAGCATCGTTTGCCCATGAATGATCTTTGGTTTTAAAAAGGATTTTACTAGATCGGAAGTGATACACTCGACTGTTTCCTACCCATGCGATTCGAGCTTTATTCGGTAAAAACTGCAAAAGGACTAGCGTAGAGGACATTCCTCCACCAGCGGGGTTTTCCTCAATGAATTTGGAAATTCTATTTTCCGAACGGTTGATTATGCTGGCAATATCGCTTTCAGGGTTGCTGTGTAATTCATTAATAAAGGTCTGCGCTACGATTTCTGAAGCTACCTCTCCGAAGGAATGTTCTCCTTTACCGTCACATACCACATAAATACTTCCCTCGTCCCAGCCACCATTATCCTGGTTGCTTTCCTTTTTACCCAATTCGGATAAATACTGTTCAGATTTTATAATTATCATAGAAACTCCATTTTGCCCAAGGCGTTCTTTCACAAAGATATCCAAATATTGATGTACTCTTTCGTTTTATGACAACAAAGCTACACTAAAAAAGGATGGTTTTTCTTGGTCTTTTTGTCAGATATATTAATTGGATTCCATATCAACTGGGAAAGGGTGGGGATGTTCCTAGAGGTAGTGGACAGGGTTGGTCGTTTGTGATGAAACTTCCATGGGAACTCCTGCAAACCTAGGCGCTAGAAATTCTTTTAATAATTCCGAGGTAAACTGTTCGCTTTCGTAATGGCCTATGTCTGCAATGACTATGTTATTCTCGGCTTCAAAAAATTCATGGTATTTGAAATCTCCTGAAATATAAATATCGGCATCTTGCCGGATGGCCTCTCGAAGAAGAAAACTTCCAGCACCACCACATAAGGCAACTTTCTGAACGGGTCGATTGCGCAATGCCGTATGACGAATCACACCACAACCAAACGTTTCTTTAACCTGGTGGAGAAAAACTTTTTCCTCAACCGCTTCAGGTAGCATTCCGATTAATCCGCTACCAACGGTTAGGTTTTTATTTTGAAGGTCAACCACTTCATAGGCCACCTCCTCATAGGGATGTGCTTTTTTCATCGCTGAAAGTACCATAGGAAGGTGATGCTTTTCCACCAAATATTCCATTTTAGATTCGATAAGGGAGGTGGGGACATGGGCTGTACCCAAGGTAGGATTAGCCCTTTCGTTAGGCGTAAAGGTACCTATGCCTTCGGAAATAAATCCACAGTCATAATAATTACCAATAGAACCCGCTCCTGCATCGCATACGGCTCGATGTACTACCGATTGGGCGTCTTTCGGACTGTAAACACACAGCTTTACCAATGTATTTGCTTTGGGTGATAACACGCTTCGATGGGTTAAACCAAGTTTATCAGCGATTTTTCCATTTACCCCATGAAGGTGATGGTCCAAATTGGTGTGGATTGCATAGACGTTGACATGGTTTTCAATGCAACGTTTAATTATTTGACCTACGGGATCATCAATACTTATTTTTTTGAGGCCTTTAAAAAAGATTGGATGATGAACAATGAGTAAATTCATCTGCTTAGCAATAGCCTCTTCTACGATTTCCTCGGTGCAATCCAGCGCAAATAAAATTCCGGATACCGTTGGTTTTAATGATCCCAATTGAAGACCTGAATTATCATAAGATTCTTGCCATTGCAAGGGAAATTGTTCCTCAAGCGTGGTTATAATATTGTTTACGGTACTCATAATTCCTTGGTAATTCCGAACTGAATGCTCCATCCCATAGCCCTGTGGATGTAATCGTTATACTTTGAATAGGTATTGGTTATGTGTTTTCTATATCCTCCTTTAATGTAACTTCCCCACCCATTTTTGCTGCGATATTGACATCCTATCTGGCCAAAAACTTGGATTACTGCCGAGGAATAGGTGTTGTTTTTAACGTTGATTTTATCGTCGTTCTGGGCTCCGTATGCATTGGTCCACGTTCTCTTTTGCGCATAACCACTGAAAAGCATAGGGGTAATTCCTGGTCCAAAAAACAGTGAGAACTGCTTTCCGTAACTAACCATTAAAGCCAAGGGCATTCCGATGTAACGGTAGCGTGACTCATAATGAAATGTACTGTCGTTTGCTGATGACTTAAAATCATATGATTCTCCGTTTTGGATCCAATGTATTCCTGTTTCCAGTCGGCCGAACCGTCCAACGCTCGTTAGTAACCCAGCCCCATAAGACCATGCGGTTAACGGCTTCTCCAAGGCTCTTTGTCCTAAGGGGGTATTCAGAAAGGCAACATTTGGCTCTAGGGTTCTAAAACTTTGGGTTCGTTGAAAATCTACAAAACACTGCGTTGGTATTTTATCGTTTTTCCACCCATGTTTTTCTTTTTTTTGCTGCCACTCCACTTGAGCGTAAAAAAAGTTTGCATGAATCGCCAAAAGGAACCAAAGCAACTGATTTTTCATGAGGTAAAAGTACAAAAGAAACCTTAACCTAAATCAAGGGTAAGTATGGAGATTGCTCCTACCTTTGCCTTCTAAAATTATAGTATATGACCACTTGGAAAATTGATAACATGCACAGCGAAGTTGGCTTCAAAGTGCGACGCATGGTGATTTCAAATGTTACTGGAACGTTTGACACCACCCTTTCAATGGAAAACGAAGATATATCGCAAGCAACATTTGATTTTAATGCAGCCGTTGATAGCATTCAAACGGGAGTAGCGGATCGTGACGGATATTCAAAGTCCCCTGATTTTTTTTGACGCAGCCGCCCACCCAACCATGCATTTTAAATCGAATAGCGTGGAAGGCCGTGGTTCGGATTGGATGGTGAACGGCACGTTGACCATTAAAGGGGGGAGTCATCCTGTTAGCTTGAAAGCAGAATACGCAGGAATCGCTGTGGATCCTTATGGACAAACAAAAACCGGTCTATCGATAACTGGAACCATTAAGCGTTCGGATTTTGGTCTAACGTGGTCTGCCGTTACCGAGGCAGGAAACATTGTTGTAGGGTATGAAATTTACCTATCCTGCGAAGTTCAATTTGTTCGTCAGGCATAAAGATTTCGAAAAGAAACGTATGGGCCATTGGCATTCAATGCCAATGGCTTTTTTATATCATGCCATTTCCGCTAAAGCCAGCCAGCGGTCCGATTTTTCTTCCAACTGTTCAACGACCTTACCAATGGTCTCTCCGAGGGTAACTAACGCTTCATTTGAAATACCCTCTGCCGAAAGTTCAAGGCTCAATCGTTCCTTTTCCAACTCTAGCTGGGAAATTTCTTTTTCCAATTGATGGAATTCAATTTGTTCCTTGTAACTCAACTTTCGTTTCGTTTCGTTCGGTTTATTCTCCTTGGGTTTCTCTATGGCTGCGGTCGGAGTTTTTACGTGGCGTTGTTCGATGCGATATTGGCTGTAATTTCCAGTTATATTCGCAATTTTTCCTTCCCCCTCAAATACGAACAAATGATCCGTGATTTTATCCATAAAATACCTATCGTGAGAAATAACGACTAAACTACCTTCAAATCCTTCCAAGTAGTTTTCAAGGGCGGCCATAGAAAAGATATCCAGGTCGTTGGTTGGTTCATCGAGTACAAGAAAATTTGGATTAGCCATTAAAACCTGCAGCAGTTTTAGCCTGCGCTTTTCACCGCCGCTTAATTTTGCAATGCGTTGATAGTGCATATCCCTAGGGAACAGAAAGCGTTCTAGCAGTTGGGCTGCTGAAAGTTGGCGCCCTTTCTCCAAGGGAATGAACTCCGCCACCTCTTTGACGATATCAATAACTTTTGCCTCATCTTTAAATTGAAGATTGTCCTGCGTGTAATGTCCAAAAACAACGGTGTCTCCAATGACAATTTTACCTCCTTCCGGTAGAATTTCTCCTAAAAGAAGTTTAACGAAGGTTGTTTTTCCTGTCCCATTATTACCAACGATTCCAATGCGTTCTCTGCGCTGAAAATTATAGGAAAAAGACGTTAATATGTTCTTATCACCAAAGGCTTTTTTGACATGATGAAATTCTACAATTTTTGCTCCTAGGCGCTCCATTTTTATTCCAAGTTGCAATTCATCCTTTGCTATTTTTCGGGATGCGGACTCTTTTACCTCTAAAAAAGCATCGATGCGCGCTTTCTGCTTTGTTCCACGAGCTTTAGGTTGTCTGCGAATCCAGGAGAGTTCCGTACGATAGGTGTTTTTTGCCTTATCGATACTCGAGGCTAATTGTTCTTGGCGCTCTGCCTTTTTATAAAGATAATAAGAAAAATTCCCGTTGTATTTATAGAGCCTTCGGTCCTCTAATTCAAGGATAACATCGCATACGGCCTCCAAAAAATACCGATCGTGGGTTACCATGAATACCGTCGCTTTGTGAGACGATAAATAGCTCTCCAACCATTCAATCATGTCCAAATCCAGGTGATTGGTTGGTTCATCTAAAACCATAAAATCCGCTTCAGCCAACAATACTTTCGCAAGTGAAATCCGTTTTTTTTGTCCGCCAGAGAGTGACCCTACGGATTCCAAAGGGTCCAGTTTCAGAATGCTTAGGATTCGGGAGATATCTGCCTCCGTACCCCATCCATCTATCGCGGTTATTTCATGGCTCAAACGTTCTACCTCCGCCTCATTTTCTGAACCCATGGCGCGGTTATACGCGGATAAAAGGCCATGGCTAGGATTATAATTATCTGAAACCAAGTCCCAAACTGTTGCCTCTGAGGGGTAGTCCTCGCCTTGATCCATCCATGCGATACGCTGTTCTTTTCGAAAGACAATACTGCCTTCATCCGCCGATTCTTTTCCATAAAGACAACGTAGTAAGGTAGTTTTTCCCGCCCCATTCTTAGCGACGAGAGCTACCTTTTGTCCTTGGTCAATGCCAAAGGTAATTCCTTCAAACAGTACGCGTTCTCCGAAAGATTTAGAAAGATTTTCTACCGAAAGGACGTTCATATACTAGGGTTATCGCAATCGATCAATGGAGTCCAATAACCGTTTATCATTCAACACCCCCTTGTAGCCAAAAAACGTAAAGGGAACCGTGCATACTAAAAGGTAGAATCCCATGCCTAAACCGTTACTGCTTACGTTGGAGGAGGATCCAAATAAAAACGTGTTCCAAAGTAAAAAAGCAACCACCAACAGTACATTGATAAACATCGCCAGGCGAGCTAATTTCAGCTGACGCGATAACTTTTTATAGCCCATCAAAGTAATAAATAAAAGGATAATCATAGCGAAAACACCCAAAAACAAAGGCATCGACTGGGTAGTTTCTAGCGTTTCATGGGTTCCATCAAGGTGAAAAACCGATTTCCCAAAAACATCCACTGAGGTTATTTTCTTTTCCTTTATGGCGGTAAAGGTCATTAAATCTACTCCACTCAGAAGAGCGAAAAACAATCCGATGGAAAGGATAAAATAAAGGGTTTGAAGTCGTTGTAACATAATAATTCTATAAAGAGATGGATTTGTTTTGTAAGTAAGTATCTAATATCACTAGCGCAGCCATGGCTTGTACTATAGGTACGGCGCGGGGAACAACGCAAACATCATGGCGCCCCCTGGGATCAATGGTAACATTCGCTCCTTGCTGGTTCACCGTAGTTTGTTCTTGCATCAGCGTAGCCACTGGCTTAAACGCCACGCGAAAGGAAAGGGGCATTCCGTTTGAAATTCCACCTTGGATTCCACCTGAAAAATTACTTTTTGTTGTAAAATCGTTTTTAAAGATATCGTTGTGTTCGCTTCCTCTCATGCTCGCGGCATGAAAACCACTCCCAATTTCGAATCCTTTCACGGCATTAATGCTTAGCATGGCCTTTCCCAACAACGCATGAAATTTGTCAAATACTGGTTCTCCCAATCCCGCGGGAACTCCTTCGATATACCCGCGAATGCAGCCGCCAGCGGTATCTCCTTCGGACCGAATTTCTTCCAAATATTCTAGCATTTTCTTTGAAACCGTTGGGTCTGGACAACGAACTGAAGAGCGTTCGATTTCTTCTCGGGAAAAAAATCCTTCTTGTGCCGTTCGGTGGGGACCGATTTGGTCGACATAGCAAGAAAAACGAATCCCAAGGTTCGAGAGCAGCTGTTCGGCAATGGCCCCAGCAACCACTCTGCAAGCGGTTTCTCGCGCACTGGATCGTCCTCCTCCGCGGGGGTCACGAAATCCGTATTTTTGGTCGTAAGTGAAATCGGCATGGGAAGGCCGATAGGCTTCTTGGATGGAGTTATAATCGTTGGATTGAACATCTTGGTTTTCGATGATAAAACCGATGGGGGTTCCAAGGGTTTTTCCATTATAAATTCCAGAAAGAAATTGAACCCTATCGCTTTCTTTTCTTGGGCTACTTACTTCATGCTGACCTGGCTTTCTTCGGTCCAATGCACGTTGAATTTGATTGAGATCCAAGGGTATGCCTGAGGGGCATCCTTGAATAATTCCACCTATGGCAATGCCGTGGGATTCACCAAAGGTGGTGAGCTGAAAGATGGTTCCAAAAGTTGAGCCTGACACCCAACAAAGTTAGGGTTTTTCGATGGGTTTTAAAAAACGGAGGTTTCGCATGAGTCCTTCATATCCGGTTCGGCGGATGGCACTGTTTTTCATCCAAGACTGAAAGGTTTCTTCTTGTACCTTTTCCCACGCGTCAAGGTCTAAATTCAGAAAATCAAATGCAGGTTCAAAGCGTTGTTCTTGATGTGCTTTAGCGAATCGATTCCAGGGGCAAACGTCCTGGCAAATGTCGCAACCAAAGGCCCAACTTTCCATTTTACCGCGAAATGCATCGGGTAAATGTTTTTCTTTGAGTTCGATAGTAAGATACGAGATACATTTAGAGGCATCGATTTCGTAAGGAGCGGTTAAGGCTTGGGTGGGACAAGCATCCAAACAACGGGTACACGTACCACAAAAATCAGGAAGAGGAGGGTCTTGTGAAAAGGTCAAATCGGTGATGAGTTCGGCAATGAAAAAGAAACTTCCTTCTTTTGGATGGATTAAGTTGGTGTTTTTACCCAGCCAACCTAACCCTGACTTTTTCGCCCAGGCTTTGTCCATTACGGGTGCTGAGTCGACAAATACTCTTCCTTGGATGTCCCCAATTTCTTGCCGCATGATTTCCACCAGTTCTTTCAATTTTTCTTTGATAACGGTGTGGTAATCCTCTCCATACGCGTATTTTGATATTTTTGGAGCCTTCTCCGAAGGGGTCTGGGTTGGAAAATAATTAATGAGTAATGAGATGACACTGTTCGAACCCTCGACCAATCGTTGGGGATTAAGCCGCTTATCGAAATGGTTTTCCATGTAGGCCATGTTTCCGTGACGTCCTTCGTTCAGCCATCGTTCAAGTTTTGGAGCCTCATCCTCCAGAAAACCGGCTTGGGAAAAACCACAATAGAAAAACCCTAGTTCAGCCGCTTTTTGTTTTATGAACGTTTTGTACCGATCTGCGTTCATGGGTTAAAACAAACCCCCTTGACCATAGCCAAGGTCTCTGCCGAGGTGTTTGTAACTTTTCTCTGTTACCTTTCTTCCGCGTGGTGTTCGCATTAAAAAGCCTTCTTGAATTAAAAAGGGTTCATAGACTTCTTCCAAGGTGCCCGCATTTTCTCCTATAGCCGTTGCAATCGTACTTAGTCCTACGGGTCCGCCACTAAATTTATCCATAATTACTTTCAAAATACGCAAGTCCATTTCATCAAGTCCGTTTTCATCCACGTTCAAGGCTTTGAGCGCTATTTCGGTGATGTCATCGTCGATGGCGCCACTCCCTTTAATTTGGGCAAAGTCGCGAACGCGACGCAGGAGGGCGTTGGCAATACGTGGGGTACCTCGGCTTCGGCTTGCAATTTTGTAAGCTGCCGATTCATCGGTAGGGATGTCGAGTAGGCTGGAGGAACGTTCCACGATGCCGGTAAGGGTTTTTGCGTCGTAATACTCGAGCCGGGAGTTGATGCCGAATCGCGCTCGAAGCGGGGAGGTGAGCAAGCCACTGCGCGTGGTAGCGCCTATCAAAGTAAAAGGGTTGAGGGTGATTTGGATGGTACGCGCGTTGGGCCCGGAATCCAATAAAATATCGATGACATAGTCTTCCATGGCGGAATACAGGTATTCCTCCACTACGGGACTCAAGCGATGAATTTCATCGATGAAGAGGACATCTCCTTCGCTGAGGTTCGTTAGGAGTCCTGCTAAATCACCGGGTTTGTCGAGCACGGGACCGCTGGTAACTTTAAACCCAACGCCCATTTCATTGGCGATAATGTGGGCGAGCGTAGTTTTACCTAGGCCTGGAGGTCCGTGTAGTAGGACGTGGTCGAGGGGTTCGTTGCGCAGTTTGGCGGCTTTTACGAAAATGCTGAGGTTTTCGACAATGGCGGGTTGACCGGCAAAATCGCTGAGCGTTTTGGGGCGCAGTACTTTGTCATAATCCTGATCCGGATTTTCGGATTGACTTCGGTAATCGAACGAATCTTCCAACGGTTGTTATTTACCTTACAAAGGTACAATTCCATTTGAATTAGGCTTGTTCCACGAGGTGCGAAAATCATCAAGAAATTCAGTCATATTAGCATATTGAAAATCCGCTAACGATAACCTTGGATTAATCATGTGCGTTTTTTCGGGGATACATACCACGTTCATAAATGCGGCTTTACCTGAAATGATTCCATTTAAAGAATCTTCAATTACCAAGCAGGTTTGAGGGGGTACAGCAAGCCTTTCTGCGGCCCGAAGATAAACAGAAGGGTTCGGTTTTCCGTACATTTCTGTTTCGGCAGAACAGGCAACATGAAAGAACGTTGCGATACCCATGTGTTGGAGAACGGCCTCCATCAATCGAATCGGAGAGGACGTTGCCAAACCGATGCGGAAAGAAATCGATTGAAGGAATTCCAAGGTTTCCAAAACGCCTTGAAGGGGAAACGGATTTTCGGCTACCAATGCGATCATCCGATCGATGATTCGATCAACCACAGCATTGGGTTCCTTGATTCCCCACGATTCCTCCACATTCCAATAGTGAACCACTTGGTCGATGCGCAATCCAACCGTGCGTTGAAAATCGGTTTTGGTAAGGCGGCTACCAAGGGAAGTAAATACCTCCTCCATGGCTGTTTTCCATAAAGGTTCGGAATCGATGAGCACACCGTCCATATCAAAGAGAACGGCGTTGTATTGTTTCGCATTCAAGGTACTCATGAAAGAATTACTCTAACTTTTTCAATGCGCCTTTCGCTTACTTCTTCAATCACCAATTGAAGGGAGTCGTCTATTGTGAGGGTGGTTTTTTCTAACGGAATGCGCTCCAAACGATAAATGATCAAGCCCCCTAAGGTATCATACTCCTCCGATTCCGGCAGTTCAATGCCATAATTTTTGCGGATATAATCGATATCAACCCTTGCAGCAAAAAGAAATTCCGTGTCGGATATACGTTCTTCTAACCAGTCCTCTTTGTCATGTTCGTCTTCAATATCTCCGAAGATTTCTTCTATCACATCTTCGATCGTAATGATGCCAGCCGTTCCTCCGTATTCGTCAGTCACCACCGCAATGTTCCCTGTTTGCTTTGAAAAGGTTTCCAATAAGGCACGTCCAGAAAGCACCCCCGGTACAAAACCAATGGGTTTTAGAATTTGTTTAATAGAGGTAGGATTGGAAAAGAAATCAAAAGAATGTACATAACCAATGATGTTATCTATGCTTTTACGGTAAACAACAATTTTAGAAAGTCCTTTTTGAATGAATAATTGTAAGGTGGATTCCACGGCTTCATCGATATCAACCGCAATGATTTCAGTTCTAGGTATCATACAATCCCTTGCTTTAACCCCCGTAAAGGCCAACGCATTTTGCAAAATGGTCATTTCGTGTTTAAGCTCTTGTTCTGGATCAATTCGAGCGTTTAAATCCTCAACGTAATGCTCCAAATCCACCTTGGAAAACACTTTTACTGAGGATTTCATTTTAGATCCTGTGATCTTAATGAGCATCATGCTTAAAAACAAAATAAATTGCGTGGGAAGGTATAAACAAATGAAAACAATCAATAACGGGTAGGTACCCAGGTTTAAAAACCGATTTGGATTTATCGTGGCAATGGCTTTAGGGAAAAATTCCGCACCAAGTAATACCAATAAGGTAGAGAGAATGGTTTGAATGATAAGTAAAGCCACCTCGTTTTCAATACCCCACAAGTGTTTTGATTCTCCCAATAATAGGTGTCCAAAGGTAATCCCGTAAACCACCAATGATATATTATTACCGAGTAACATCATCGCAATCATGGTGGATTGTTTTCGATAAAATAACCCGTTGATTTTTCCTCTTAAACTTCCGCGCGTTCGTTCCACTTCGATGCGCAAGCGATTGGACGACAAATAGGCTTGTTCCATGCCAGAAAAAAAGGCTGAAAAGCAAAGAGACAACCCAAAAAGCAGGATGTATGTTTCTTCGGTCATTAGATCAGGTCTTGGCCAATATCTTTGCGAAAGTAAGCCTTTTCAAAGGAAATTTTTTCGAGGCTTTCGTATGAACGCTGCAGGGCTTGATGGATATTGCGTCCAAATGAGGTAACTGCCAGAACCCTTCCTCCATCCGTTTTTACCTGAGGACCATCGGCGCTCGTTCCAGCATGAAACACCAAACTATCGGTTACTGCATTTAAACCGTAAATCGTTTTTCCTTTTTCATATGCTTTTGGATAACCTCCAGAGACCATCATTACTGTTCCAGCAGCAAGTTCAGAAAATTGAACGTCTCGTTCGGATAAGGTTTGCGTCCAAATTCCTTCTAGTAAATCCAATACGTCGGATTTAATTCTAGGAATTACAACTTCGGTTTCTGGGTCCCCCATTCGGCAATTATATTCTATGACGTACGGATCTCCTTTCACATTGATTAAACCAAAAAAGATAAATCCCTTGTAATCAATACCCTCCTTAGTAATTCCTTTGACGGTAGGGATGATTACCTGGTTTAATACCTTATCCATAAATGCGGCATCCGCAAAGGGAACCGGTGAAACAGCGCCCATGCCACCCGTGTTTTCTCCGGTATCTTTCTCTCCAATGCGTTTATAATCTTTTGCTTCCGGAAGAAGCTTGAATGAAACACCATCGGTTACTACAAATACCGATAGTTCAATGCCTTTCAGGAATTGTTCAATGACTACCGTTTTACCCGCATCACCAAAGGTCTCATCTAATAAAATTCGAGAAAAGGTTTCTTGGGCTTCCGTTAGATCGTCGATGATGAGTACTCCTTTCCCCGCGGCTAATCCATCTGCTTTGAGCACGTAAGGCGGTTTTAAGGAACTCATGAAGTCAATTCCTTCCCGAAGGGTTTCAAGTGTAAAGGAACCGTAGCGTGCCGTTGGAATTTTATGACGACCCATAAATGCTTTGGCAAACGACTTACTTCCTTCTAATTGTGCCCCCAGTTTTGAAGGACCAATGAGCGCAACATGGCTTAACGCCGCATCCGATTTAAAATAATCCGAAATCCCCATCACTAAAGGCTCTTCAGGTCCTACAATCACCATATCGATGTGCTGATCAAGGACAAATTTTTTAACGGCATCGAAGTCCAATGGATTGAGGTCTATGTTTTTACCCCACGTTTTGGTACCAGCATTCCCAGGGGCAATATACAAAGCATCTAAAATAGAGCTCTGAGCAATTTTCCACGCAAGAGCAGCTTCCCGACCTCCAGAACCAATGAGCAGTACATTCATGCGGTACAGAATTTTAACAACGATTTAAAAATCGCCATGCCGTCTTCATTTTGCAAGGTCGCATCGGCAGCGCGCTCAGGATGGGGCATCATTCCGAATACATTTTTCCCCTCATTACAAATACCGGCTATATTCTTTAGAGAACCATTAGGGTTGTGATCTTCGTCTACTTTACCGTCAATTCTACAATATTGAAAAATAATTTGATCCTTGTCGTATAGGGAATCCAAGGTAGGTTGATCGCAATGAAAGCGCCCTTCACCATGGGCAATTGGAATTCGATACACCCCATCTTTTGAAAGTCCTCGGGTGATCGGCGTGTTGGTGGTAGTGGCGACCAAGTTTACGTTTTTACAGATAAACTTACGATTCATATTGTGCAATAAGGCCCCGGGGAGGAGCCCACTTTCGGTAAGAATTTGAAACCCATTACAAACGCCCATCACATAACCACCACGGTTTGCATGTTTTACCACTTCTCCCATAATGGGGGAAAACTTTGCGATGGCACCGGATCGAAGATAATCGCCGTAGGAAAATCCACCTGGAAGCACAACAAAATCGACTCCGGACAACGAAGTGTCCTTGTGCCAAAGCGATACAACGGGTTGTTTAAGGATATCCCTCAAGACATAAACCATGTCCTGATCGCAATTGGAGCCGGGAAAGGTGACTACACCAAACTTCATTTTTTAGACAAAAGTAGCATTTTGAAAGATTGAAACTAGGGTAAAACCAGAATCTTAATAAAATTAATTAGCAAGAGGATATAGAAAAACCCCCGTGATAAGGCCGAACCGGTTTTCGACAACAGGGCAAAAGGGAATAAGATGGCTACGGGGATTATTAAACGTTCCAGTTGAATCGGCGATTTAACCAAAAACCAAGAAAGTAATATGGCCAAAATAAGCGCTATCATTAAAAGCTCAACGGCTTGTAAGTGCTTCCGTAGTCGGGTTGATGCGGTATTAAAACGGTTTCTAGAACCCCAAAAACTAAAGAGTATAATCAAAAAGGAAATGATCAGGGTATAAATAAGGGTTGGATTAACGCTACGGTTTAATGAAACGAAGGTAAAAGGCGCCACACTCAAACGATGAAAGGCAATGTACTGAAAGGAGAAGACAAAATAAAAAGGAAGGATAAAGCCCAAAAGGAATAACAATACCTCCTTGGCATGGATGGCTCGGGATAGAAAAATTATACTGATATATATGGGTAATCCAATACACAAAACGGGGGATAAAGTCGCTGCAACGGCAATAAAAAATCCGGCATTGAAGATTAGATTGACATTCTTGTCGTTGGGCTTAAGCAAAAAGACCTGATGCAGAAAAAGAACAACAAAAAGATGAATGAAATGAGTGCTTTCAATCCGATAAAACGACGCGAAGGTGGTGCTTACTCCAACATATATCAATGCAGGTAAATACGAGTTCCGTTCTTGAAATTCGTGTTCGTTGTAGATGGCATTTACGGTAACCGCATTGATTAACACCAAGATAAAGGAGGAAAAAGGAACGAGCCAAAGGGCATTCTTGCCCATAATTTCTTTTGGGTGAAAGGTTCCCCACAAACCGAAAGAAGCACTGTGGTCTACATAAGGGCCCGAGAAGTGAAACCCAAGGTGATAAAAAAAACCAAGCAACGGTAGCAACAGCAAGAGCAAGGTTCTATTGCTGGCAAAAAGGTTAATCATAAGATCAAAATTAATATTTACCTTGGATTTGCTTCCTTCTTCGTTGGCTGAATTTGAATAAAATTATATATTTGCTCTCTTTGAAAAAGACCATGGCGAAAGATAAAACACGTTATTCCGACGAAGAACTACAAGAGTTCAAGGATTTGATTAATAGAAAGTTGCAGGAAGCACAAGACGATTATCGCCTATTGAAAGGCAGTTTGTCGCACAACGACGATCACGGCACGGATGATACCGGTCGTACGTTCAATATGATGGAAGATGGATCAGAGACCCTTTCAAGGGAGGAGGTCGCCCAGTTGGCTGCTCGCCAAGAAAAATTTATTCAGAGCCTTCAAGCTGCCTTGGTTCGCATCCAAAACAAAACCTACGGTATTTGCAGGATTTCAGGGTCGTTAATTCCAAAAGAACGCCTTCGGCTCGTTCCTCATGCCACCATGAGCATTGATGCTAAAAACGCTCAAAAGAACTAAGTGAAAAATAAATCGCTTTGGCTTGTAGGGTTGGTTTTGTTTCTGTTGGTATTGGATCAATGCGTAAAGTTATATGTCAAAACCCATGTCCTGCGCACAAACCCCTGGCCTGTTTTTGGTTCGTGGTTTGAAATTCTATATACAGAAAATCAAGGGATGGCGTTTGGAACCACCTTTGGATCGTCTTCCTATGGAAAACTGTTTTTAAGCTGTTTTCGCTTAGCGGCCATCGGGGCAATAGTCTACTACTTGGTGAAAGAGGTAAAACGAGGAGGAAGTATGATTTTCCTTACGTCCATTGCCTTTATCTTAGCTGGAGCCACAGGCAATTTAATTGATTCAATGCTCTATGATTTTATTTTTCCATTCAACCCTTGTGACAGTTTCAACCAACTGCAAGGTTCAGGAATTCGAATGAAATGCGATCATCATGGTTTCTCCTATCCCGTCGAAGTTAGAAATCATGGATTTATGTATGGAAACGTTGTTGATATGTTTCATGTCAAAGGAACTTGGCCAAAAGGCGTACCCTTGGTGGGTGGGACGGAAATATTTCCTTTTATTTGGAACGTTGCAGATACCTGCATTACCATCGGTGTTGGCTTGTTCTTTATAGCCGGTAGAAAAATGAAAAAAGAGGAACAAGCCCCTTCGGTTTAAAAATTCCACTTCATATTTCGATCGTCCAAGATGGCAAAAGAAACCTTCCAATCCACTCTGGGGTTTGATTTATTACCATCTGAGATGCAGCTGTAAACGCCCACACGAAGGCGTCTTCTTGACAATTTAAAGTTACGTTCCAACCCTGCCAGCAACTCGTAATGTTGGTAATCATGCTCTTGTACATACATGGCACCCCCGCCCGCTACGAGACCAATTCTTGTTTTTTTCATAAAGGGGATCTTGTTCAAAATAGCACCATTATCGTGATGCACAAAATGAAATTCGTGAACCCATTTCATGGTAGGTAACGTTGTGTCTAATCCTTGAAAGGAGAAAAGGGGATTGGAAAACCAAATCGGATCGCTTCGCCTTTGATACCGAAGGTCTGGTTCACGCACATCACGAGTGCTCAAAAAGGTTCCCGTTTGTAGACGATAACTGGTATTTCCTAATAAACCTAGCTTAAAACTCTGCCGTAGGGCAAAACTCATATAATCGTAATCAATGTCACTTCCAAAGAGACCTTTAACGCCTTTTTTGTAACTGATGCTGAAGGTCGGCCAAGCGGACCCAAGAACAACTTTTCGGTAGGGTTCACGCATGTATTTTTGCCGGGGAACAAAGGATATATCAAAGGATAAAAGCGCAGCTTGATAAGGTGAAAAAGCAATCGCGCTGTCGTTGGGAATAATGGCATCAGCAATACCTAAAAACGTAAAGTCTTTTAAACTTCTGCGCTCAGCAAACCCTAAATTTGTACCAAAATAAACGCCATTCCACAACTCATAATCTACCCCTAAATTAAACTGGCTCGCCTCGATAAAATTATTCCTTCGATAAATTTGAGTGATGGCATCATACCCTCGTATGACATCGAATTCATGACTGATAGAACCGTAAACATCTCCTTGGTGAAAGGGATCGAAGCGGTATCGGCTATATATCACACCCTTTGGATCCTGATTAAGAAAACCATAAGATAATCGCGTATAAAAATCTAAAGAACGTTGATCCTCCCACTTTTTAAAGTAATAAAGGCTTGGAGCCACCCGCGGCCCTCCTATGCCTATGGGTTGAACTAAGGTGGCTAGTGAACCAAAACTGAATTGTTCCTTTTTTATCCTGTTGCGGTGCTCGACACCAAACCACAACACCTTTAAAAAGGTTATTTTATTGAATACAGCATCCACAGAATCAAGGTATTCTTTTTTATTGTGGGCTTCTTTAATGGAATCTTTGACGAAAATAAATTGTTTTTCTTCGTCACTTAGTCCTACCGAACGATTGCTGTTCCAGAAGGAACTGTCGCGTTCATAGGCCTCTTTTTCGGTTACCGCTAGTTCCGTATTGAAATATTTTTGGGCAAAAGTGGGCTTGAAATTATAATTTGAAAAGACGGCCGTGGTCGTTGCCGTCGAACTTCCACTTTTGTATTTCACGCCATACGAAAGCACCTGATTCGTGAGAACACAAAGGGTATCGTCAAGGTGATCATACGATTGGTCGATTTGAAATCGATCGTAAATCAGCAAATTCCCTTTATTCATGGTCAAGGACAACTTCTGTATTAACCACGTTGAGTCTACCACCCAAATGTAGCCTTCTAACGTTGAAGTAGAGGAATTTCTGGGAATGATTTTAATTTTGAAAATTACCTTGCCTTGCTCTTCATATTTGTCCTCCAAGCGGTATTTGTATGACATGATCCCAGGGATGGATATGGGCGAACTAATCGGCGTTTCATGAAGGTCATTTAAATAAAGCAAATTCTCAAAAAAATTAAAGTTGCTTTTTACAGTTGTCGTGTAGTAAAGATTACGGGAGTCCCCATGCAAGTCGAATGCGGATCGAATTTCTTTTACTTTATTGGGAGGAGCAAAAGCACGCGAAAGGGCTACTTCCACTAAGTTCATTCCATTGGCAATGGAGTCACTTGGATTACCGAAATTCGGCTCCTCTTTTTCTTCCTCCTTAGCGTTGTTCCCCGGCTTTTGTTCTAACTTCTCGGAAGCTTTGAGGTAGACCTCCACCGTATGCGGATAGTTCCATGGGTTGATTTTATCTCTTTTTTCAACCACTTTTAACATGATTTCTCTGCCTGGATTCCCTTTTTTACCTGAAATGACAATCGCTTCAATTTCTTTTGCCTTGGGCATAAACAATTGAAATTCTTTGGATACATCCAAATCTCCCATTCCTAAATAAAACTCCCTTTTTTCATACCCTAGGGCTTCCAATACTAAATAGTATTCCCCGGGAAGGAGCCCCATTTCAAAATAGCCATTTGCATCTGAAACCGTGCGCTGGTCTGGATCATTTTTAACATAAACCTTAGCAAAGGGTATGTTGCTATAGGTCTCATCCACCACCTTTCCTTTCAAGAACCGTTGGCTAAGTCCCCAAAAACTTGGTAACAAAAAAAGAAGGAAAGGGATAAAACGCATTCCTGGAGGTGTTTTACGCTGTAAGCTTATTTTTCTTTTGTATCTTCTTGTTCCTCTAAAGCATCCGTTTTCTTTTGAGGTAATTCCTGCTCGGTAGCATGCACGGAATCTAAGTAGGTTTTGTGCTTTTCCATTCGATTCATCATCCAACGTTTGATAAGAAACATGGCGAAGGCAACCAGGGCAAAAACGTAGTAAATTTTCCACCGATCAAATCCCTGGCTCATTCCTTTGTATGATACATAGGCTGTGATTGCAATCCCGAAGGATAGCCAGAAAAAGGACATTATCATGTTGTATATTTTCATGGGGCTAATTTAATTCTTCATTTTTTTCAATCATTACATTACCTTCAGGCTTCAAAACTTCATACCAACTGAAATCCTGTTTTGTTTTGAATCCAGACCCGGTCATATAACCTTTAGGCGAAGTTACAATAACTCTTCGATTGGTATAGATTAAACTGTCTTTTTGTCGCCAATATAATACCTCAGTTTTCATGAGTTGCTTTTTTTTATGGTTGTAGAGTTGTACCGAATCTTTTACCATAATTTCGTTCTTACTCATGTTGATTTCTCCTGATTTTGCGGTTAAGGTGGATACTATTTCTCCGGTTTCAGAGAAAAAATTTACCCGTAAACTATCGCGGATGTAGGTTATTTTTTCCGGCTTATTATAGGTCTCTGCGAGGTTTGCAAATAATTCTACCCGGGCTTTACTCCCCTCATTGTATACCAAGCGAAATTTTGAAATCGTTTCGTCAGGCGACTTTGGATTAAACGTTATCCTCCTTACATCATCGACGTTGTTCTCACACGAAAAACAAAAAAATAAAGCCCCAAAAAGCAGGAAGTACAAACGGTTCATGTTAATCCATTTTTCGCTTTCGAAACCAACGCTCAAAAACGGATGGGGATAATATAGTACCCAATTGAATGGATAAAAACTGTTCTTTCAATCCCGTTTGAATGGTGGTGTTTCTTTCCCCCAATACAAAAGAAAGGTTTACGGAAGAAAGCGATTGTTGCACCAAGATAGGAATACCCAATCCAAGGGTTACCGCACGTTCTTTAAACCCATTTCCCGAGGCATCCTGATAAGGGAGGTTGCCAAAATAGAATCCTGCGCGGTAATGAAATTTATCCAAGAACCCGAGCGTAGCTACATTCTCGTACATTTTCCGTTCTGGACTATACTGTACCCCCGCACTAAATCGATAGGAGGCAAGGGCATTAACCCCAACGGCTGCTAACGAGGTGCCAGGAAACGAATATCCCAGGGATCCTGAACGCGAATAATTTACATGGAGCATCAGATCGGGATGTAAGGTTTTATTCTTACGCACCGCATCATTCAATCGAATATGTTGTACCGCTCCCAAGGACCAAACGGATGCTTGTATTACTTTTCCATCAGAGCTCGTGTTGAATAAAGTATCCCACTGTTGAACATTGGATAAGTTCGTAGCAGAGTATAAGGTTTCTTCCAATTTTCCCCTGTAAAATAAGCCTGGTGTGTAGCTAAGCCCCAGTTTAATATGATAACGTGGTCCTAAGTCTTGGGTAAATGCTGCACCGAACTCGACTTTTGGAGCATTCAAACGAAGGGTGTTTACAGAAATTCCTCCTGAGTTACTGGTGCCTTGTATGAGTTTACTGGTTCGGGTGTTGTCCACATAGCCAAAAAGAAAACTACCGTTTACTCCGAGCCCCAAATAACTGTGTTTTTTGTGAATGGGAGCGAAAGAAAAACCGAGAAAAGGCTCATTGATGTATCCATTACCTTCATAGGTGTTTAGCAGGGAATCGACGCCTGTAAATATCCGTTCGGAGAGGTAATATCCTTTCGCGGAGAATGGTTTTATACCAAAACAAAGACCCATGTTGTTTTTAATTCGAAAACCAAGGGCAAGGTGGTTTAAATTTCCGTTGGGCTTAAAGTACTGTTGGTCATTTTGCTCAAACTGACTTACCCGTTGGTTTATCCCTACAGAGAATAATGTGATGCCGGGACTGAGGTTTGCATAGCTCGCAGGATTAAAGTAGTTTAATTGTGCAGAGTCTATGCTCGCAATCGCCGATTCGCCCAAGGCGGCATAAATACCATGGCTTTGAAGATGGTATTCACCAATTCCAAAGGAGGAAAGGGGGTGAGAAACCGTTTGGTGACTATAGCCAGTGGTGCTTATCCACAAGACCAGCATTAGGCTAAATCCCTTGTTTTTTATATAAAGCATAAATCCCTTTAAGGGTTAAATATTCGTCCACAAAGATGTGGTTTTTTTGACCTATAACAAAATGATTTAAATCTCCACCCGTAAGATAGATTTTTAAAGCACCAAATTGCTGCTCGTAACGGTCAATGCGAGACTCAATTTCCAATTGAACACCTCCCAATACCCCACTCAAAATTGAGCCTTCGGTAGAATTGCCTATTAAATTCCACGGTTCCAAGCGATGGGACAAATTAGGTAGTTCTGCTGTATGTGCGTTTAGGCTTTCAAAACGAACCTTAATCCCTGGTGAGATGGAACCACCTAGGTATTCGTTCTGGGCGTTTATAAAGTCGAATTTAATGCACGTACCCATGTCAATTACAAGGCGTGCATATCCAGGTTCGTGTGCGATGGCGGCGATATTACACAGGCGATCGATGCCAATAGTCTCCTTGTTTTCGTAATTCGAATGAAAAGGAAGTGGGGTTCTTTGAACGGGAAACGTTTTGGTGTGCTGTATAAACGATAAAAAATCCGATGAAGCAACGTTGCCGAATGCTACCAAAGCATTTCGGGGAATCATATCTTCTAACGCACGAGGATCCGTAAGACGCTTGACCCAAACAATGGCATCTCCTTCTACTTTAGCAATTTTTAAGGCGGTATTTCCTTGATCAGCCACGAAACAATCAGAAGGGTACATAACACAAAGATAGGCTCTTAAACCCCCAATTGAAAACAATACAAGAATTCAATTAATACCCTTTTGTTAGAAACAAAAAAAATGTACCTTTGCAATCCAATTGTGGGCTGGTACCTTAGCTCAGTTGGTAGAGCAAAGGACTGAAAATCCTTGTGTCCCTGGTTCGATTCCTGGAGGTACCAC
>JBJTWF010000189.1:0-1993 GCA_046081565.1 Flavobacteriales bacterium
TTTGGAAAAATAAAATTGCAGTGCTAGTTGGCGATTATATGCTTTCAAAAATTTTATTACTTTCTCTAGACCAAAACAATACAGACCTCCTCGCACTGGTGGCTCGTTCCGTTAAAGAAATGTCAGAAGGAGAATTGTTACAAATGGAGAAAGCGAGATCCCTAGATATTACGGAAGAAATCTACTTTGAAGTCATTCGAAAAAAAACAGCCTCACTCATCGCCACGTGTTGTGAAGCAGGTTGCGTCTCCTCCGGACACTTGGAACATAGAGAAAAAATGAGAACTTTTGGCGAAAAGGTTGGTTTGGCTTTTCAGATTAAAGATGATATTTTTGATTTGGGTTCAGAAGTAGCCGTTGGTAAACCTACAGGAAACGATATTCGCGAACAAAAAATGACCTTACCCATTATCTACGCATTGCAAACCTTGCCACAAAAGGATGCCCGAATGCTGAGCCAAATTATTAAGCATAAAAACAACGATTCAGCGGCCATAAAGCAAGCGATTCAGATGGTCAACACCTGCGGAGCAATTGCTTATGCTGAAAAAAAGATGTACGCCCTGGGATCGGAGGCTAAAGCACTTTTAGCCGATTTACCGGACCTTCCTGCTAAACAATCTTTATTGGGATTAGTAGATTATACCATGAACCGAACAAAATGACACCTAAAATCACCCTTGCCCTTGCGCTGTTTCTAATGTTGTGGTCCTGTACTTCGAAAAACACGACGACAAAACCAAAGCCTAAAGAAAAACTTTGGGAGTTGAAAGAAGGCGTTTTTACCCAATGGTATCCGGGAAAAAAAATCATTAAATTCAAGGGGACTAAAGTGGATTATTTGGGAAAAGTAGATACCAATGGGGTTCGACAAGGTCGTTGGGTTTTTAACAACGATAAAGGAAAGGTTCGTTGCATCGCTATGTACCAACGGGATACCTTAGATGGTCATCAGGTGGTCATGTATCCAAACGGCATAAACCACTACATTGGAGAATGGAAAATGGGAAAAAAAGACGGTACGTGGCAAACCTTCAATCGAAAAGGCGAACTTACCAGTACCCAAATTTGGAAAGAGGGAAAGCTGCTTTCTACCGATAAAAATGCTCCCCAATCCGTACATACTGTCAAATAAGCATAGGCCCTATTCGTGAGTAGAATTCCAGAACATATCATCGACCAAATCCTGCAAACAGCACGGATTGAAGAAGTCATTGGTGAATTTGTTCAATTGAAACGATCCGGAAGTAACCTTAAAGGACTTAGTCCCTTTACAGACGAAAGAACGGCCTCCTTTATGGTTTCTCCAGCAAAACAGATTTTTAAGTGTTTTTCTTCGGGAAAAGGGGGTACTGCGGTAAGTTTTCTCATGGAGAAGGAACATTTTTCTTACCCTGAAGCCTTGCGTTGGTTGGCTCAAAAGTACAATATTGAAATTCCTCAACAAGATGAATTAACGGCTGAGGAGCTCGCGTTGGTCAATGAGCGCGATAGCCTTTACATTATTAATGAATTTGCAAAAACCCATTTTGCTTCGAATTTATGGGAGACCGATGAAGGAAAATCGATTGGCCTTTCCTATTTCGAAGAACGCGGTTTTAAAAAGGAAATCATCAGTAAATTTCAATTGGGTTATTGCCTGAATACGGGGTCGGATCTTACCAAGGTTGCACTTGAGAAAGGCTTTAAATTCGAATATTTAGAAAAAGTAGGATTGAGCAAAGAATCCGATTCCAGGCGTTTCGATTTTTTTCGAGGGCGAGTTATTTTTCCTATTCACAGCATCTCAGGTCGTGTGTTAGGGTTTGGAGGTAGGGTGCTACAGGCGGATAAAAAAGTGGCCAAATACTTTAATTCACCCGAAAGCCCCGTATACAATAAGAGCGAAATTCTTTACGGACTTTTCTTTGGTAAAAATGAAATTATCAAACGAGACAACTGTTTTTTATGTGAAGGATATACCGACGTTATTTCTTTACATCAGGCAGGCATT
>JBJTWF010000190.1:0-2396 GCA_046081565.1 Flavobacteriales bacterium
TGCCGAAACCCGACGTTTCATTAACGAAATCGTGGTGGGAGAAGAAAGCGATGTGGATGCAGCGGGCACCACGATGAGCCATTTTGAAATGTATTTGAACGCCATGGATGCTTTGGGCGCGAACGGTGCAGCAATGCAGCAATTTACCCAGCGCATTCGAGCGAATGTTTCCGTCAACGAAGCATTGAGCGAAAGCCAAATTGCGGAAGAAACCAAGGCCTTTGTTCGGTATACCTTTGAGGTGATTCACCGTGGAAAAATCCACGAAATTGCATCGTTGTTTACCTTCGGTAGGGAGGATTTAATTCCGGACATGTTCCTAGAAATCGTAAAGGAATTAAAAACCGAAGCTCCCGAACGCATGAACGGTTTTCTCTATTACCTTGAGCGCCACATTGAAATAGATGGTGAAGATCATGGTCCCCTCTCGTTAAAATTAATGGACGAAGTTTGTGAGAATGACCCCGTTAGATGGGAAGAAGCTACCCTGGTGGCAGAACATGCCCTCAAGATGCGATTGCAGTTGTGGAATGGGGTAAGAAACAAGATCCAAGCAAGGTCGGTGGTAAGGGTTTAAAGACTTTCCCGGGTGTGGGTTTATACGGCACCTAGGGAGAGCCTTTTTCTATAAAAATAGTTGTTTTATCATCCCCCTTTTCGCCGCGGCGAAGGAGGAATAAAGACCAAAAACCATTATTTCCCTCTCCGTTTGGCTAACCAAGGAGGAAGAGTTTTTGAAGAGGTGTTTTCTACGAGTTTGTCGCTGAGATCGGCACGACCAGCGCGCTTTAAACGGCTCGAAATCCATTCTTGGTTTTCGCGCTTGTACCAGAAAAAATAGCGGTTCTGATGTTTCTTTTCTTCCGGTGATTTAGCCGTGAAAACCGGTTTCAAGGTGTACGGGTGCAGTCCAGTGTAGTAAATAACTTCCGCTACCGTCATAGGTGTTGGGGTAAAATCTTGCACTTGCTCCAATTTAAAGCCCATATCCTTGGTTTCCGCAGCCAATTCCGCCATATCCGTCTCTTCGCAGCCGGGGTGCGAGGAAATAAAATACGGGATTAAAGGTTGATTCAACCGATGTTTGGCGGATATCGTCTCGTACTTTTCCTTGAATTTGTGAAAATACTTGAACGAAGGCTTACGCATCATGCGCAAGGTGTTTTCGGCAGTATGCTCAGGTGCAACTTTTAAACGCCCGCTCACGTGACGGGTTACCACTTGTTCCAGGTACTCGTCGTGGTTGCCGTCTTCGTTGTTCTTGTTGAAGTCGTCGACCAGTAAGTCGTAGCGAATTCCAGATCCAACAAAGGCTTTTTTGATTTTTGGATGGGCATCGATTTTTCGATAGAGTTCCGTCATCGGTTTGTGCGAAGTATCCAAGTTATTGCAGATCACGGGATGAATACAACTCGGAGCTACGCAACGGGCGCAAATGCTTTCGTCCTTGCCCTTCATCTTGTACATGTTCGCAGAAGGTCCACCTACATCGGACAAATACCCTTTGAATTCGGGATGCGCAGTAATTTCCTCCAATTCTTTCATGATAGATCCTTCGCTTCGCGAGGCAATAAATTTCCCTTGATGCGCCGAAATCGTACAAAAGCTACAACCGCCAAAACAGCCGCGGTGTATGTTCAATGAAAACTTGATCATTTCGTAAGCGGGAATCGTCCCTCGTTTTTTATACTTAGGATGCGGTAAGCGCGTGTAAGGTAACTCAAACGACGCATCGATCTCGTTTTCCGTCATGGTAGGATAAGGCGGATTTACCACCAAACGCTCCTCGCCTACTTCTTGAAGAATTCGGTTAGCGCTGAGTTTATTGGATTCAACTTCAACGATTTTGAAATTGGCCGCATAGGCTACTTTATCCTTCAAACATTCCTCATGGCTCGTCAAAGAAACGGTTTCCCAACGTTTGTGCTTTAACACTTCTTCCTTTATTGGTTGCACATAGGCAATTTGAGCTAAGGTTCGAATTTGATTGAACGGAACCCCTTTTTTCAACAACTTTAGAAAGGCTCTTAGCGGTTGTTCTCCCATGCCATACACCAGAGCATCGGCTTTACTATCGATTAAGATGGAGGGAAAAAGTTTATCGGCCCAATAATCGTAATGGGTCACCCGGCGCAATGAGGCTTCAATGCCTCCGAGCAAGACCGGAACATCTGGAAAAAGTTCTTTTAAGATATTCGAATATACGGTACTGGCATAATCGGGACGAAAACCCGCAGCGCCTCCTGGGGTGTAAGCGTCTGTCGAGCGTAAACGTTTTCCGGCAGTATAATGATTTACCATGGAGTCCATGCATCCGGCCGTCACACCAAAAAAGTATTTTGGCGTACCCAGTTTTTTGAAATCTCTTAGGTCGTCTCTCCAATTGGGTTGGGCAA
>JBJTWF010000191.1:0-17677 GCA_046081565.1 Flavobacteriales bacterium
GATTTTTATCCATGTTACGCTAAAGCGGTCCAAGGACTCTTGCATTCTTTTTTCGTGATCATCGGGTTGAAGGTTCATGGGATTTGTTTTAGTAATTAATGGGTTTATCGTTCATCAAAAATTCAAGGATTCCTCCCTGAACGAGTTCGTTATGGTCGATAAAGGGAGTTTTTAGCATTTTTCCATTCCAACGCGCTTCTTTCACGTAAACATTTTTTCGGGATTGATTTTTTGTGCTGATAACCAACACTTTATTTTCGGGTAAGGTGATTTTTGCATTGACCACAAGTGGACTTCCTATGGCGTAAATTGTAGATCCGGGTGTTACAGGATAAAATCCCAAAGCGCTGAAAATATACCACGCGCTCATTTGACCAGCATCGTCATTACCGCAGAGGCCATCAATTGTTGGTGAGTACATCGCATCCATCACCATTCGAACCGTTTTCTGCGTTTTTTCTGGATGACCTGTCCAATTGTACAAATAGGGAATATGGTGACTTGGTTCGTTTCCGTGGACATAGTTGCCGATGATTCCGTCCCTTGTGATATCCTCGTTCTTTTCAATGTATTTATCATCTATTTCCATGGTGAAGAGTGAATCAAGATGTTGGGTCATGCGTCGTTTTCCTCCCATTAAGTTCACCATACGAGGAACATCCTGTGGAACATATAATCCATAATTCCAAGCATTTCCTTCAATAAAACCCTGTCCATGCGTATCCATGGGGTCAAATGCCTGTCGAAACTGACCCGTTGATACACGAGGACGCATGAATCCAATTTTTGAATCATAGACGTTTTCGTAATAGGTTGATCTTTTCAAAAATTCTTGAGAGGTTTTCGCATCACCCATTCGATGAGCAATTTGGGCAATACACCAATCGTCGTAAGCATATTCCAAGGTTTTAGATACCGAAGAATGGCTTAAATCGTCGGGAACATATCCGTAGGTTAAATACGGACCAATCCCTTCAAAATAAGGAACTTTAGCGGTGGTGGTGCAAGCAGCTAGCGCTTTTTGTACATCGAAGTCACCCACCTTCTTCACCACGGCATCTGCAATGACCGATGTAGCATGGTAACCGATCATGCACCAATTTTCATTAGCATAATGACTCCAGATAGGCAACATCCCGTGGACGCTTTGCGATTGATGGGCAAGCATGCTTTTTATCATATCGTTGTTGCGCTTTTGTTGAATAAGGTTGAAAAGTGGGTGCAATGCACGATAGGTATCCCAAAGCGAGAAAATAGTGTGGTTGGTAAAACCCTCAGAGACATGAATGTTTTGGTCTAAACCGCGGTATTTTCCGTCCACATCTTCATAAAGAATGGGAGAGAGGTTGGTGTGGTATAAGGCGGTGTAAAAATTAATTCTATCGTTGGTGTCCAACATTTCTACCTGTATTTTGGAAAGTTCAACATCCCACTTTTCCTGAGCCTTTCGGACTACTTCCTCGAATTTCCAATGCGAAAGCTCCGATTCAAGGTTTAGCATAGCGCCCTCACAGCTCACGGAGCTCAAGGCTACTTTGATCATTATTGGTTCGTTGGGGACAGCATTGAAATTAAACCAAGCGCGCACATTTTTACCAGCTATTTCAGGAAAATCAACTTTTTCATTAAATCTGCGGTAAAATCCTTTGTAATCATTCTTGTCGTAGCGTTGGAAGCCATAATGTAGAATCGGTTGGGAGAAGCGAATTACAAAAAATACTTTTCGATCTCGAGCCCAACCGTTGGTTTGTCGGTATCCCGTGATGGTGCTGTCGTTTTCAATACGTATGAAGGTCCATACATTTTTTTCAGCGTGATGGTAAATGTTATAAACCATGTCCAACAGGATAGTGGCCTCCTCATTTTTAGGAAACGTATAACGATGAAAACCGACTCTTTCCGTAGCCGTCATTTCTGCTTTAATTTGATGTTGATCAAGGACCACTTCATAGTAACCAGGACTTGCCTTTTCACGGTCATGCGAAAACGGAGATGAATAGCCGTGATCTTGCAGTTCGTTGCGTCTTGTAAAGTCAATGGGCCCAATGGTTGGCATAATGAGAATATCCCCCAAATCAGAATGCCCTGTCCCACTAAAATTGGTGTGTGCGAAGCCTAGGATATTGGAGTCGGCGTATTGATATCCCGCGCAATAATCATAGGCCGCTTTGTTATAGCTCCCATCGCTCAGAAACAAAGGCATAAAGTTGGTTTGAGGGCTGACTTGCACCATTCCGAACGGCACCGTTGCACCCGGAAAGACATGCCCCATTTTACTCGTTCCAATTAAAGGGTTTACATAGGGGAGGTATTGATCCTTTGTTTGTGCATGAAGCATGCTTAACATCAAAATATTGCATGATAGGACCAGAATTCGCATATTCGAATTTACACTTAAAATTTGGATTGGTCTTTTATACTAATCTATTCTCCCAAATCTGTTGGGTGAAAATAGGAATTTCATGGTTTCTGCAAACGATTTGAATAGTTTCGTACGTACTTAAGGTTCGATGCGAAAGACTTTTCTATGGGAACCGTCAGCAAAGCGTTCTATTTGAAGTTGATTAGCGGCGGGAGGTACGTTACGCCCGAGGGCATCCAGAATTTCGATTACCCCTTTTGTAATCTCAGGGGTTGGGGTTAGTCCTACAAAAGGGGCAAATTGCCACACTTCTTGAAGGCGTTGGTTGGTTTCATCGATGCCTGTGAGGTAGTACATGTGTTGTTCATCCGATAGGCACACGCCTCCCCTACTACCCATGGCAGGAATTCCTAGACAGGGAATCCAGGAAGCGCTTATGGAGTCGTATTTCCAGAGGTCATTCATGGATTGGTTAAGGCTATGATAGCCTCATCAAATGATCCAAGGCAACGCTCCCCGCATTACGCTACCTTGTGCGGCGAAGGTCGATATAATATCCCTCCCCTACCGCTACGTCATCGAGATTCGTTTGATCTGAAAAACGCACCCACGTTGGTTTGGGATGGGCAGTTATTTCTTTCCCACCTAGCCTTAAACGCACCGGCATGTCAAAGGAAGAAAGACAATTAACCCAGCGGCAATACCATCCTTGAGCATCCTTTTTTACCTCCAATACCGGTTTTCGTGGATCCCTTAGGTATTGATCAAAAAAAGAACGCAAATCCAATCCTGCCTTCTGCGCGATATACGTCTCCACTTGCGCCGTAGTGACCGTTTGATGATAAAAAACTTCATTCAATCCTCGGAGGATTTCCAACCATTTCTCGTCATCGTTGACCACTTGTCGAAGGGTATGGATAACATTGGCTCCCTTGGAATAAATTTCAGGATTATTCGGATCGTTTACATCATAGTTTCCGATTAATGGCGCCCTGTTGTGAATGCCGTCCTGCAAACCCTGGAGATAGGCATATCCTGCGTTTTTACCATAAAAATATTCCACAAATAAGCCCTCGGAATACGTGGTAAACGACTCATGAATCCACAGGTCTGCGTTGTCCTTCGCCGTGATGTTGTTGGCAAACCATTCGTGTCCTGACTCATGAACGATGATGTAGTCAAATTTCTTCCCCCAACCGGTTCCACTCATATCCGTTCCTAGATACCCATTCCCATACCCATTCCCATACGCTATGGCACTTTGGTGTTCCATGCCCAAAAAGGGTGTTTCAACGATTTTATACCCATCTTCGTAAAAAGGATAAGGACCAAACCAATGTTCGAACGCCTTCAACATACGGTGTACATCGCGTCTTAACCAAGCTACCTTGTCTTCGTTTTCGCGCAATACCCAATATTCCAAGGTCAACTTTCCTTTTAGCCCCTCGTACTGTTCCGTGGCTTTGACATAATCCCCAATGCTGATGTTTACTCCGTAATTGTTGATGGGATTTACAACCTTCCAATGATAACTAGTGGTTAATTCCGTTTTCTTCTGCCCTATTAAGCGTCCGTTGGATACCGCTACCAATCCTTTGGGGATTTCCACCGAAATGTCCATGCCTTCGTCCGGCTCATCGTACATGTGGTCTTTACAAGGCCACCACAAGGATGCACCTACTTCCTGACAGGAGGTAGAAATAAAAGCCTTACCATGCTTGTCGGTATCCCAGGTAAAGCCACCATCCCACGGCGGGTTGGATGCCTCCGTAGGCCTTCCCTTGAAAGCTACGGTGAGCTCCTTGATGGTTCCGGGTTCTTGCGGCTCCAACAAGGTAACATAATGAGCGTTACCGTCGTGGCGAACCTCCAAAGGCTTCTCTCCTTGGGTAACTGAAAGCATGTGCATGGGGGGCTGTAAATCAATTTGCATGATATTTGCCTGGGCCAAGACCTTATACCGAATGACGTTGGTACCGAGCAAAGAACGTGATTTCGGCTCGAGCTTGAAACGCAAATCATAATGCTGTAAATCCCACCAGGAACGTTCGGTTCCAATGCTCCCTCGTAAGGAATCTTGATGAGTGTATGGCTTTTGGGCGAAGCCACAACTGGCAATAAAAAAGAACAAAAACAATCCTTTAGGCATACGGTCGATTTTCGTTTAAAAGTAGGGAATTTAACCGAGGAATAAATGCATTCCCAAATCACCAGCGTTCCCGTGAGGTATCACATCCCTTTGCGATAGGCATCGTGTAAGCCCTCGCCACGATGGATCATGGCTTTGCATTTTTCAATTATAGCCGTTCGCGTTTCGGATTGTTTCGGCTGGTTAAATTGCAGTAGGTAAGCCCGTTGCCTTCCCGGTGTTAAAGCAAAAAATGCATGGTTAAAGGCCTCGTCATGATCAAAAAAAACTTGTAATTCCAAAGGAATCGGTTCTTGCTCCGTCTTTTTTTGGACCTTAACCCCCTCCCGTTCTAATCGTATGGCCTCCAATATAAAATGCTTAGTTATCGCTCGTTTTTCGTGAAATTCCTTCAGGGAGGTAAAGCGCATCTGTCGTCCTGAGGTTACGTTTTCGGTCTGGCGATACAGGTGATTTTCGTTGTCCTGAAGCAAGGACCCATTCATAAACATGAAACTACAATGGTCTTTAAAGGCGCCTATCATTACAATATTCTTCCCGGACAGCGTGTAACAAGGAACAGACCATTTAACTTCTTCAAACAAGTTGCACTCCAGCGCCAATGCTCGCATTTCTACTAAAATGGAATCCCATCGGTGCACCACGCAATCAAGGGTTCCACCTTTTTTACAGCGTCCGCATCCTGCTGCTAGGTATTGATCAACGGTGGTAGCTTTCATACTAAAAGGTTAAAAACGTTCCGGCCGCGACCGTTTGGTTCGTCCTTGGATCCACTAAGATAAAGTGTTCTTTTCGCTTTGCGGTTATGCTCAATGCCATATCGATGGGTTTGTCAAAGTACAATGACACTTCATAGAGCGCATTTAAGGCTATGCCTTTAGGGATGTTAAGCACAACGGAATGAAAGGCGGTTCCACGACTCAAAACCAATGGAAGCGTTGGGCCCGGCTCATCCGAAGACATCCAACAAAGCGTTGCCCTCACGTTGCACAATGCATACAATTCCTCTGTGGCCCATAACTGACCACGTTCGATAGTTACGCCCGGAGGTATATCAAAAGCGACCGAGGTGCCCTCCCCTGCGGCAGTGGCGTTCGATCCTAGCCTATGGAAGGATGGAATGGTTATGTTTTCCTGAAATCGACTCAAGGATACCTGCGGACTAAACACCCCAGAACGGACTTTAGCATAAACGGTTTGGTGCAAAACCCCTTCTATGGCAAGGATCACCGAAGCATTTTCTTCCTGAGGGATCGATACCGTTTGAATGAGGGAAAAAAGGGTTTCCCCCTGATACCACGACAGGTTGTTGGCGGGAGAAACTACCCCTTCACCCGTTAGCGCGGAAAGGGGAACAAACCACGTTTTAAAGGAAGCGCCGACTTCGATTAAATAGGCCCTTAGCGCATCGCAATGCGCATCAAAGACGGACGTTTCATACCCGACCAAATCCATTTTATTGATGGCGAAAATAACATTCCGTATGCCTATGGAAACGAGAATATCGATGTGTTTTTTGGTTTGAGATGCCATGCCGCGTTGGGCGTCGAGTAAAACCAAAGCGATGTCGCATACCGAAGCGCCCGAGAACATGTTTCTGGTATATTCCTCATGTCCGGGGGTATCTACTAAAATGAATTGTCGGTTTTCGGTTCGAAAAAACGAATGGGCTACATCGATGGTAATGCCCATGCTTCGCTCTGCCCTCAATCCATCGGTTAGGAACGCTAAATTGGGTGTACCTCCCCCTTGTTCAGTGACGTGACGGATAACATCGGTTGAAAGGGCATTGGAATCGAGGAGAAGGCGACCGATTAGGGTGCTTTTACCATCGTCAATATGGCCTGCGGTAAACATTCGAACCAATTCCATATTAAAAATATCCATTCATTTTTCGATCCTCCATTCCTGCCTCGCTGATTTGGTCATCCAATCGCGTGGCCCCTCGTTCGGACACCATGGAATGTTTCAATTCCTCAATCACGGCATCGATATCTTCCGCATCGCTTTCAACGGCTGCGGTGCAGGTCATATCACCTATCGTTCTAAACCGAACCTTTTTCTCTACCAGCGTATCGGTTGCATCGATCTGAAGGTATGGATTGACCGCCATTAATGCCCCACCTGGCAGTTGTATACAAAGCCTCGAATGGCTAAAATACAGCGAGGACAAGGCTAATTTTTCTCGACGAATGTATTCCCAAACATCAAGCTCTGTCCAGTTGGACAAGGGAAAAATACGTATGTTTTCCCCTGAAGATAGCAATCCATTAACAAGATCCCACGGTTCAGGTCGCTGGTTTAGCGGATTCCATCCCCCCTTTTGATCTCGAAAAGAAAACAAACGTTCTTTCGCTCTTGCCTTTTCCTCATCCCTTCTTCCTCCGCCCAAGCAGGCGTCAAAAGCGTTTACCGAAATAGCCTCAAGCAGGGCAATGCTCTGTAAGGCATTTCTACTGGGAAATTTCCCTTGAACGTCGGGAATGTTCTTTTGTGTGAGCGTATCAACCACCGATTGAACCTGAAGGTTAAGCTGTAGGTCAGCTACTAATTGATCTCGGAAATCCAAGGTTTCTGGGAAATTATGCCCGGTGTCAATATGCAAAAGGCTGAAGGGGATTGGTTCTGGATAGAAAGCTTTTTTTGCCAAGTGCACTAGGCAGAGGCTATCTTTCCCCCCACTAAAAAGAATGCACGGATTTTTACATTGAAAATAGGCTTCCCGTATTAGGGTAATGGCCTGAGATTCCAGAAAGGTAAGGGCATCAAGCATGGGCAAGTACAAAAATAAAAAAAGCCCCGAAAACGGGGCTCTTATGGTTGGTTGGTTGATGGACTAAGACACAAGTGCAGGAGCTGCGACCAAAATCTCTTGGGCCGTACCCGCTTCGAATTTCTTGAAATTCGCATTAAATTTTTCGGCGAGACGCATTGCCGTTTCGTCATACTCATTTTTGTTCTCCCAGGTATTTCTTGGATTCAACAACGCGGTGGGAACATCCGGACAGGACGTAGGAACGGCTAAATTAAAAACAGGGAGGGTTTCGAAGGGAACCCCGTCCAAGGCTCCTTCCAGCGCAGCGGTAATCATGGCCCGAGTGTAGGATAATTTCATTCGGCTACCGGTACCATAACTTCCGCCGGTCCAACCGGTATTGATTAACCAAACCCGAATTTCTGTTCCCTCCAATTTTTCGCCGAGCAATTGGGCATATTTTGCCGGATGAAGGGGTAAAAAAGCGGCTCCAAAACCTGCAGAGAAGGTTGTTGTTGGCTCGGTGATTCCAACCTCGGTACCTGCGACTTTTGCCGTATAACCCGACATGAAATGATACATGGCCTGCGGTGTAGTTAACTGCGAAATTGGAGGAAGAACTCCAAAAGCATCCGCGGTGAGGAAAAAGATGTTTTTGGGCGCCTTACCGATGGAAGGGCGCGCAATGTTATCTATATGAAAAATGGGATAAGAAACGCGAGTATTCTCCGTAATAGAACCGTCGGTATAATCCACGTCATTTGAACCATGGGAAAAAACAACGTTTTCCAGCAGGGCGCCAGGTTTAATGGCATGAAAAATTTGTGGCTCTTTTTCTTCGGATAAATCGATGGTTTTAGCGTAGCATCCGCCTTCAAAATTAAACACTTCGTTTTCACTCCACCCGTGTTCATCGTCGCCAATTAACCTTCGGTTGGGATCTGAAGATAAGGTCGTTTTTCCTGTACCTGATAACCCAAAAAACACGGCTGTATCTCCGTTATTACCAATGTTTGCGGAGCAATGCATGGAAAGAACGTTGTGCTTGTGAGGTAAGATAAAGTTTAACGCAGAAAAAATTCCTTTTTTAATTTCACCGGTATATCCCGTGCCACCAATAAGTATTTTTTTCTCCGTAAAATTCAAAACGGCAAAATTCGCCTGACGCGTGCCATCCACTGAGGGATCGGCGGTAAAACCAGGCAAGCACACGACATGCCATTCGGGAATGAAATGTTCTAATTCCTCCGGTTCTGGACGCAGAAACATGTTGTGCGCAAATAAATTAGACCACGGAAATTCCGTAATAACCCTAAGGTTCATTCGATACGCCGATGAAGCACACGCTTGAGCATCACGCACGTATAGCTCCTTTCCCTCAACGTACTGCATCATTTTCTGATACAGTCCATCAAATTGTTCCGACGTCATGGCGATGTTCACATCACCCCACCAAACGTGGGCTTCGGTAAGGCTATCTTTAACGATGAATCGATCCTTCGGACTTCTTCCCGTGAAGGTACCGGTGTTTATAGCAAGGGCTCCATTGCTTGCTAATTTACCTTGCTGTCGTTCTAAGGTAGCCCGCACCAATTCATCGGGAGCCAAATTCCAAAACACCTGTTTAGGGTCTTTCATGCCTAAGGTTTGAATCATATCAGCATGTTTTCCAAGAATACCTGCATTCGTCATAATCACCCTTTATTAGTAGCAAAGCTACAGTAAAACCCAAGAGGAATAAAAGAAATAGCCTCGTTTTTACCAACAACCTAGGTCCGTGAATGTTGAGAAAATAAATTGTTTTTTCGTATAATTTTTAGTATAAACAAGTAAGTGTCAATTATACACTTATTTAAGGAAATGTTAATTGTTCTGTACCAAAACGGAGAATTCCTTACTTTCGTAATATGATCATTCGACATCGTTTTTTGCTGGTACTCATGTTGTTTACCGGCGTGTTTTTCGCTTATTTTTCTATTAATCACCCGCTGAGGACGGGTTCCATTAAAGCGTTACCCTATCGTTCGACCGCTCCCTGGAAAGCCAATTTGGAATTCATGAACCGAATCATGCGCCATTCGAAGGAAGTGGATTCTAACGCTTGCCTGCTTAAAAACGAAGGGACCATTCTACCTCTTAATGATTTAGAAAAAAGCACCGTCTACCTAACCCTGGGAGACTCCACGGAAGCTTTTCGTGAAACATTATTGCTGTATGATACCGCACAAATCATCCCCATACATTCCGCTGCGCAGCGGTTTCGTTGGGAGGACATCAAAACCGAACGGTTAGTGATTTCGATACATGCTTCTGCACAAACGAAAGAAAAGGATTGGAATGCTTATCTCCGAAGTATGTCCGCCATGCCCCATTATGAAGAAACCATTCTCATTCTCTTCGGTAAACTTCCCGAAACCCTTGTCCTCCCAGAGCATAAATGTAAAGCGATTGTGGTCTGTCCCGACAACGCATCCTTTACCCAAGAGCGCGTAGCGCAAAAAATCATGGGCGCGATGGCTTTTACAGGTAAAACCAAGGCTTCTGTTGGCTCATTCCCTATGGGAAGTGGTCTGAGCACGGAGTGGAATGGGCGATTGCGATTCGCGTACCCCGAAGAATTCGGGTTGTACCAATCTTCCTTTGACGTATTAGATCAATTGGCCATCAAAGGGATTCGTGCAGGAGCCTATCCGAGTTGTCAGATTGTTGTCGCCTACCAGGGGGCCATACTTTACCGAAAAGCCTTTGGTACCATGACCTATGATCCGGAATCCATCACCATTACCAACAACCACCTTTATGACATTGCCTCGATCACTAAAATTGCCTCTTCCACCTTAGCGGCAATGCATTTAGTGCACAAAGGGTCCTTAAACATCAACAACCCCTTGAAAACGTATCTTCCTGAATTAACGGGAAGTTCTCCATACGGGGACATCAGCATCACGGAAATGATGTGCCACCAAGCGGGGCTACAAGCCTTTATTCCGTTTTACAAAAACACGCTATCCAATGGTTCGCCATCCAACACCCACTACAGCACGATTCAAAGCGAAACCTTTCCCACACCGGTTGCTGATAATTTATACTTGAAGGCGGGTTATCGCGACTCGATGTACGCCCAGATTTTATCCAAACCGCTACAAGAGAAAAAATACCTTTATTCTGATTTGTGTTACTTCTTCTTGCAACCCATATTAGAAAAACTGGGACTGCGTAAGCAGGAATCGTATGTTGCCGAAACCTTTTACAAACCTATGGGATTAAGGTACATTGGATACCATCCATTAAAACGGTTTCCAAAACATCAAATCGTAGCCACGGAAAACGATCAATATTTCCGAAAACAATTGCTTTGGGGGCACGTTCATGATCCAGGGGCGGCCATGCTCGGAGGCGTTGGCGGACACGCCGGGCTCTTTTCGAACGCAACCGATTTAGCACAAATTATGCAACTGTTTCTTACCAATGGAAGGTATGCAGGCCATCAATTTTTCGATGAAACCCTGCGAAAGAAATTTACTAGCGCGGTATATCCCGGTAATAAGCGGGGAATTGGTTTCGACCGACCCAATAATGGTGGCGGTGGAACGTGCGATGTATCCGCCTCCTCCTTAAGTTTCGGCCATTCAGGCTTTACCGGTTGTTTGGCATGGGCCGACCCAAAAAACCAATCCATATTCGTTTTTCTTTCGAACCGCGTACATCCGAGCCAAGACAATTGGAAAATTAGGGATATGAATATTCGAACCGATATTCAACACGCCATTTATCAAATCTTAGCGAAAGCCAGGTAACTTAACGTACCCGATTCATAGCCATTGCCTTCAAAATCCACCGAGGAAGGGCCTTGCCGTGTTTTCGGTTTTTAAGGTTAATGTACCAGCCCCATTTTTTCATGATGGGAACTTTATGCGTCTCAACGAATTCTATCCAGGTTCCGTCCGGATCCTCGATGTAGGAAAAACGCCCCCCGGCTTCTCCCATGTCGAAGGTGTCGGAACTATCTACGGTAAAGGCGAAGCCTTCTTGCTCGCAGGCTTGTTTCAAGGCATCCATGCCTTGAATATCGAAACACAGGTGGATAAATCCCCAATCTCCCCAGAACCGGTTTTCAAAGATGCGTTTAACGTCTTTACGATCGTTGGACTGAATTAACTCAATGGCTGTTGGGCCTAACAAAGGAGCAAACGGGCCTGTTCGAGGGGCTTGGTGGGTAAGGCAAACCCTTCTAAAGCTACCCGATGGATGCAGACCTTCAAGGTCATCAAAGGAACCGGATGCATCAAAAGATACGCTATGATAATCAAGGACGTTTTGATAAAGTTTAAGGGAATTTTCCATGTTGGAAACGCCGACGATGGCCCCAGCGACTCCACCACAGTGGGATGGATGCTTGGTCTCTGAAAACCATCCCTTTCCCTCGACGATTTGAAATAAATTACCGTTTGGGTCTTCCAAGAAAAAACTCAGGCTTCCATCGGGTGCCGCCGTGGGTGCATTCCGTAGCGTAACTCCTAACGATTGGAAATATTCGTAGGATTTCTGAACGTTCCTTGACTTTATTTTACAGGCATAGAGTCCTAAGTCCCCCAATTGAATGTCAAAGGTTGCTTTTTCGGTATTCCGGCTAGTGTATTGCCAAATTTCAAAGCCTCCTCCCCCGTCCATGCTCAATGCAAGGGTAGCGGTCCTTGCTTGAACCACACCTCCGGTGTAACGGGTCATCAAAGGGGCTTCCGCTGCTTCTTCGAAAACACGAATATCCATTCCAAACATGGTTCGATACCAACTCCAAATTTCAGGGACATTCGGTACGCCAATTCCCATTTGTTGAATACCACAAATTAAAGGTTTCATTGCTCTTTTTTTACAAAAGTATTAATTCTATCTAACGGCTCGCTCATTGAAGAACACATAGCCGAAACTCAACTGAAAATTCCAGGGGTTGACCTGCAGTGGAAAATAGTTCATGGTGGCACGAAGAGGACCGATAGGCGTATGATAAATTAAACTGGAAGAAGCCAACCAGGTATCGCCTTTGAAGGGTTTAGAATATTGGATGCTGCCGTCATCGAACTTTTGCAAGGTAATGAACGGTTGATAATAATAGGCATCTAGCCGAAATTCCAAGCCTCGTTTGATGGGAACCACTTGGTTCACCCCAAAAGCCACAAACTGAGGGGAGCGGTATTCTTTAAAAAAATAGGTCTCTAAATCGGGAATTACGTTTAACGTTGGCATGGACAATAAACTCGCCGTGTAATTTGCAAAAAGGGATTGTGAGTTGAACATGGCTTTTACGTGAACGCCTAAGTCGTAATGCGGTTTATTTAAAAAATAATATTGCCCTTCAATATTCAAATTCAACCAGTCGTGTTGCTTATAAACGGTGCTATCAAATTGGGCTGTAGTCCCAGGTTCGGTGCGTTCCATTCCCGTAAGGTACTTTACCTTCATGGTAAAAAAATGCCCTTCGTTGGCGAACTGTTTTCGGTTCAACGCATTGTCGGTAATCTCATAAGACAATAAGCCCCCATCGAGAAAGGTCTGGTCTGTCGTATCGGTGCTTAAGAAATTCATGGTTTGGTAGTAATCATCTTCTAAGTTAAACCATCTCAGATCGAGAACACCACGCGAATTATTGAGAATAGGGTGTTTGAATTTTATACCATAGTACATTTCATTTTGGACCAGAAACGAAGGTTTGACGTCTTCAAAAAAGGTAGCCAAACTTCGAAAATAATCCCATCGATTCATCACAAAATAGGCTGAGGCCGTAACGGGAAATACACTGGGAAAATCGAGGCTCAATTCTGCCTTGGCAGAGCCATAAAATTTCCCAAAATACGTTTCGCCATGAAGGGCTGTACCCATTCTCCCCATGGTTCTGTAGGTTAATCCGAGATATCCAGTATTCACAGGCCGAGAAGAAAAATGTCCCCCAACATCCACCAAAAAGGGCTTAGCTTTCCGCACATACAAATCCAAGTGATAGGTACTATCGATTTGTTTTGTTAGCGTGGGAAACATGAAATCAATTTGTTGGGCCGCATGCAATCGATAATAACGTTTTTCTAAATCCATTAAGTTGATAGCCTTTTTCTTATTTAAGAGTGAACGGTCGATGTAGGCCGCTTTTTTTTCGTCATAAAAATGGGTTTTAAGGGAACTTACCTTCATTTCTTTTTGACCGGCTTTCCAAGCGGCTCGACGAGCCACCATGGAGTGGGTATCGAGCGTTCGCGAAAGGTTTGCGCGTATCGTATCGATATATTTCATGGCCTCTTGATACCCCAGATCGATCGCTTTCTGGGCCAAATCGAAATCAAAAGTACCCATTGTTACGACAGGACGAAGGATGACCCCTGAGGAACAAGGCATGGTGTAATTCGTTGGCATACGCGTCATATGATCCAACAAGCCAATAAAATCTTGTTCATCGGGTTGGTTCATTTCGTCCGAGACATTACTCCCAATAATGTAGTCTGGGTTGAATTCATCATACATGATATTGATTGGAAAATTGTTGTACAGTCCACCATCAAAATATACCACGCCATCGATACGAATAGGATTCAAATACAAGGGATAAGTCATGGACGCACGAACCGCCGCATTTAAATCCCCCTCCCTAAATACAACGCTCCGTTTTCCCACCACATCGCTTGCAATAATGCGCAAGGGTACCATCAACGTATTAAAATCTTTTCTGTGGGATGCTCCGGCCAAACCCAGGGATTTGAATAACTCAAAATCCAAATAGGTGGGGCGAATAAAATTCATAGGAATGGAATTTTTCAATAACGAATCCAACCGAAAGGCCAAAGAAATGAGTCCTGCATCTGGATCGCTTTCCCGATAAAAAAACCGATTGTTTGCCGGCACCTCCCCTCGAACCATTCGTTGAAACGCGGGGGATGTCACCAAACGCTCCATTTCCTCAGGAGTCATTCCAATAGCATATAAGGCTCCCACTAATCCTCCTGAGGATGAACCACATAGGTAATCAATAGGGATTTGAGCTTCCTCCAGGGCTTTGAGCACCCCAATATGGGACAGGCCTGCCGCCCCTCCACCGCTAAGCACTAAACCAACTTTTTGTTGCGCCAAGAATGAAAAACATCCTTGAAGGAAAAAAAAGCACGCGATGAAATGAATTTTGCCCCTCAAAGTTTGTTCTTTTGTACAAAATTAACCGCATTATTTACCAAAATCCGAAATGAAGCAAGAAAGTACCAAAAATTTAACAATCACCCTAAAGTGTTTCTTTGGATTCGAGACGGTACTCCAAGAGGAACTTGTTGAGCTTGGTTACCCGGAAAGTGTGAAAGGAAATCGTGCCATTACGCTGAAAGGAACGTGGAGGGACGTATATTTTCTTAACCTACATAGCCGTTGCGCCGTTTCTATTTTGGTTGAAATTTGTACGTTTCCATTTAAAACCGAGCAAGACGTTTACGATGCCTCTGCAAGCATTCGATGGTCGTCCATATTTCATGAAAAAAACACCATTGCCATTCGAGGGGCCATTCAAACCAAAAAAGTGCGAAATACTCATTATCCATTTTTATTGGTCAAAGATGGGATAAGCGATCATTTCCGATCGGTAGGAAAAGAACGACCATCGGTAGACATCAAGCATCCAAAAATTGCGATCGATTTATACCTTAACGACCAAGAAGGTGTGCTTTCCATTAACACGAGCGGTCTCCCATTGTTTCAGCGTGGATATCGCACAGCAACAGGACCGGCTCCGATCAACGAGGTGGTAGCGGCTTGCCTTTTGAGGTTGTCAGGTTGGGACCGAAAAACCCCTTTTTATGATCCGTTTTGCGGTTCTGGAACCTTTTTAATTGAAGCCGCCCTACTCGCCACAGGCATTCCTTCCAACATCGAACGAAACCATTATGCGTTCAAAAACTTGATCACGTTTGACGAAGCCTGTTGGGAGGAAATTCTGGCGCAAACCACCAAAATCGTTCGGTCCCTTCCTTGCACCATTGGTGGTTCTGATATTTCGGATGAAATGGTGCTAAAAGCACGAAGAAACTTACGTGGGTTTTCATTTGGTCGCTATGTCTCTGTTCAATCGCTTTCTTTTGATTCCGTAAAAGCATCCAAAGACATACAATTCATCATGAGTAACCCGCCATACGATGAGCGTATAGCAGTAGAGGGAGATAATTTCTATCGAGACTTGGGCCGTTGGATGAAACACGAAATGACGGGCATTCCGCAATGGATTATTAACAGCAACAGCGAAAGTTGGAATGAAATAGGCCTTAAGCCCACCGTAAAACATGCGGTTTTTAATGGCAACTTACCCTGTGAATTTAGAAGGTATGATACCTACTCCGGAAGGAACAAAGAAGACCTTACGTTCGATCCTGAATTGGAACGTAGCTCCGATTAACTTCTCCCACGTATATTTGTCTTGGACGACCAATAGGCTCCTTGTTTTCGGTCATTTCTTTCCATTGGGCTATCCAACCAGGAAGCCTTCCTAGGGCAAACATCACTGTGAACATTTCGGTAGGGATTCCTAGCGCTTTGTAGATGATTCCCGAATAAAAATCAACGTTCGGGTACAAGTTACGCGCTTTGAAATATTCGTCCTCCAAGGCCACTTGCTCCAATTTCTTAGCGATATCCAACAAGGGATCGTTTACCCCTAATTTTGAAAGTACCTCATCGCACGCTTTCTTGATAATTTTAGCGCGTGGATCGAAGTTTTTATAAACGCGGTGACCAAATCCCATCAATCGGAACGGATCCTCTTTATCCTTAGCCTTAGCCACCCATTTATCTACATTCCCCCCATCCTCGGCAATTTGCTCCAACATTTCAATTACCTCTTGGTTGGCCCCTCCATGTAGGGGACCCCAAAGGGCGGAAATTCCTGCGGAAACCGCTGAATAAAGGTTAGCATTCGAAGAACCAACAATTCGAACCGTAGATGTAGAACAGTTTTGTTCGTGATCTGCATGTAGAATTAACAAGGTATTCATGGCCGAAACAATCACTGGATCAACGGAATAATCTTCCGTAGGCATGGCGAACATCATGTACAAGAAATTCTTCACGTAATCGTATTCGTTTCTTGGATACATGAACGGATGACTTGTTGAGTTTTTGTACGACCAGGCTGCAAGGGTGGGTAATTTAGCAATTAATCGGTGTACGGTGAGATTCTTTTTCTCCGCACTACGGTTCGGGTCAAGGGACTCAGGATAAAACGTTGAGAGCGATGAAATCATGGAGGAAAGAACTCCCATTGGGTGAGCTTTGGCTGGATATGCCTCAAAGAATCGCTTCATATCCTCATGCACCAAAGTGTGCTTTTTAATGCTATTTTCAAACGAGGTTAGCTCGGACTGCGTAGGCAAATTCCCTTGAATTAGCAAGTAAGAAACCTCGAGAAATGTAGCTTTTTCAGCCAATTGCTCGATCGGATATCCACGATAATGCAAGATTCCTTCCTCCCCATCGAGAAACGTTATAGCACTTTTCGTAGCGCCGGTGTTCTTGTATCCCGTATCTAAAGTAACATGCCCTGTTAGATCTCTTAATTTGGAGATATCAATGGCTTTCTCCTTTTCTGTTCCTGTAATCACAGGCAGCTCATAAACCGTACCGTTTAATTCAAGCTTGGCAACTTCACTCATTCTAGTTCAAAAATTTTTCTGCCTAATTTACTAAACAAAATTTGTTTTTAGCAAAGAAAGGTTGAAAGAAATATGCATTCGTTTCCAAAATGCCTAGGATCTACGACTATAGGTTTTCCAATATATAACGATACATCATTGAATATAAGTGGTTTCGCGTATTTCCTCCATAGATTCCATGGTTTTTATTGGGATAGGCAAAAAAGTCAAATTGTTTATTCGCTTTAACCAAGGCCGTAACCATGTCAGCGCTGTTTTGAAAATGCACGTTATCATCCGCCATACCGTGTATCAAGAGAAACTTACCTTTCAATTTATCCACATGGTTAATCGGAGAATTATCGTCATAGCCCTTGGCATTTTCTTGGGGAGTACGCATAAACCGTTCCGTATAAATGTTGTCATAATACCGCCAATTCGTTACCGGCGCAACCGCGATCCCCATATTAAACACCTCGGCACCTTTAGTGATCGCCAAAGAAGCCATAAAACCTCCATAACTCCAACCCATAATACCAATTCGGCTAGGGTCAACATATGGAAGGGATTGGAAATATTTGGCGGTACCAATAAAATCTTCCACTTCCAATTTTCCTAGTTGCAAATAGGTGGATTTCTTAAACGCCTCCCCTCGGTACTGGGTCCCTCTCGGATCAACACTGACCACTATGTATCCTTTAGATGCAAGTAGTTGATGATACAAGTAATCGTTTCCATCCCATTGGTTGGTAACTTCATTGTGA
>JBJTWF010000192.1:0-11626 GCA_046081565.1 Flavobacteriales bacterium
TAATACCCATGATTTTTTAACGGCCATGTCGGATTTTAGCGGTGCCGGAAAACGCTTGCAGAAAGTAGTTGAAAGTACCTCCTTTGTAATGTTCAAAGATTTTGCGCATTCTCCATCCAAATTAAAAGCTACCACGGCCGCTGTAAAGAAGCAATACCCATCAAAAAAGCTCATTGCCTGTATGGAATTACATACCTTCTCTTCGTTGAAAAAAGAATTTCTGCCGCATTATAGGGATGCCATGAGTGATGCTGATTTTCCCTTGGTTTATTTTAATCCGCAGGTGGTAGCCCATAAAAAATTGGAACTCATCAGCAAAGAAGATGTGTTACAGGGTTTTGGTGGGAATGTCACTGTAGCCAATGAAACCCAAGAGGTCTTAGGTTTTATAGCGGAAAAGGTGCAAGGACAGTGTGTACTGCTTATGATGTCTTCTGGAAATTTTGATGGGATTGATTTCGATGCCCTAGGCGAGGAGCTTTTAGAAACCTTGGGTTAACGTATCGTTAGGCCCTTGGCTTAAAGAGCACCGTGCGGTAAATGATGGAAACAACAACGCTATTGAGCATGGACCATAGGGTCATCGCGAGTAAGGTAAGAACTACCGTGAATTTAGTACTGTAAATCGTCTCTGATTTTGTCATTTCCATCGTCCGAATTTCAGCATCGCTTTTATTTCTGAAATCTTCATTTTTCAGACGAATGTTCGCGATATTGCTTGGCTTTTCCAAAAAAATCCTGCTCTCTTCAAGCTGGTGTTTTGCATAATCGGGGTGGATAAACGCGTAAAAAATATAAATAAATCCAGCCACCAATACCGTATAAATCATCCCTACGGACATTGCGTTTTTAATATCCAACAAAAGATTACTCGCTTCCAAGGTTTCTCGTTTAATAAAATATAAACCCAAGGAAACCGCACACGTCAACAAAGCCATGTTGAACAAAACATATGGATGGATGGAGTCAAATACAAAAAACTCTAAATACCAGGCAAAGAATTTAACACCGATCCAAGCTAGGGCTAAATAAAGGCCAATCAACCTTCCTTTGTTCATCGTTAGCTATTCATTGAAACCAAAAACTCCTCATTCGATAGGGTGTTTTCCATGTGTGATTTAAGAAATTCCATCGCTTCAACCGGATTCATGTCGGCAATGAATTTGCGAATCAACCAAACGCGTTGTAGCACATCTTTACCTACCAATAAATCTTCTCGGCGCGTTCCAGAAGCCGTAATATCAATGGCAGGATAAATTCTACGGTTGGAGATTTTACGATCCAACTGAAGTTCCATGTTACCAGTTCCTTTGAATTCTTCGAAAATTACCTCGTCCATTTTTGACCCAGTTTCAGTTAATGCCGTGGCAAGGATGGATAGCGAACCACCGTTTTCAATTTTTCGAGCAGAACCAAAAAACCGTTTGGGTTTATGTAAAGCGTTGGCATCAACTCCACCTGAAAGTACTTTTCCTGATGCCGGTGATACCGTATTGTATGCTCGCGCAAGCCTTGTAATGGAATCCAGAAGAATACAAACATCATGACCACATTCTACCATGCGTTTTGCTTTTTCCAATACCATATTTGCCAATTTTACGTGACGGTCGGCCGGGTCATCGAAGGTTGAAGCGATCACTTCTGCTTTTACGCTTCTTGCCATGTCCGTTACCTCTTCAGGTCGTTCATCGATCAATAAAACGATTAAATACGTTTCAGGATGGTTCGCGGCAATGGCGTTAGCCACGTCCTTCAACAACATCGTTTTTCCCGTTTTAGGCTGGGCTACAATCATTCCCCGTTGTCCTTTTCCTATAGGGGCAAACAAGTCCATAACACGGGTTGAAAGCGTTTCTTGGGAATGTCCTGTTAATTTAAATTTTTCATCCGGAAAGAGTGGGGTAAGGTATTGAAACGGTACACGATCGCGAATATAAGAAGGGTCCCTTCCGTTGATGGATTCTACTTTTACCAGCGGAAAATACTTTTCACCTTCACGGGGTGGGCGTATCGTTCCTTTTACCGTGTCCCCCGTTTTTAATCCAAATAATTTAATTTGGTTTTGACTAACATAAATGTCATCGGGAGAAGGTAGATAATTATAGTCAGAGGATCGTAAAAACCCATAGCCGTCTTGAATTACCTCTAACACGCCCTCAGCGCTAACAATTCCTACCAAATCATATTGGTCGTCTCGTACTACAGGTGCTTGAGCAGGATCTTTGTGCATCGGTCTTCGCGCTTCGCGTGGCATTTCAGAAGCGCGATTAGGTTGAACGGGAGCCTCGGCAATAGGGGAATCGTTTTGGGATTCCTCAAAGGGTAATTGGGGATTTTCAGCACTTGGATTCTCATGGATTCGGGAAGGCTTTGTCGTTCGAGACCGCTTGGGTTTGTGGTCAGGATTTTCGCCTGTACTTTTCACTGCATCGGATTGAATTTCATCAACCTTGGGTTCGGCTTGTCCTGAAATGGCATTGATTAGGTCATTTTTCTTGAGGGTATTCGCCTCAGCGATTCCAATAGCGGTTGCAATAGTTCTTAGGTCATTTAGGCTTTTGCCTGCTAAATCATTTGTATCCATAAAAATAGAAGGGTGGAATATCGTTTAAAGGGAAAGTAAAGTGCTGGAGAAATACGTTGCAAGTTTATTAAAAAAATCAATATAAACCATCAATTCGGTCAACTTTTATGTTTTTCGTTTCTTCTTTTTTGCTGCAGGGAAGAGTATATTATTCAATATCAAGCGATATCCCGGGGAATTGGGGTGAAGGTTTAAGTCGGTAGGAGGATCACCAACAAGGTGTTGATAATCTTCAGGGTCATGCCCTCCATAAAAAGTCCACATTCCTTGTCCGTATTCACCGTGGATGTATTTTACGGTTTCAATGGCTTTGTTTTCCCCGAGGATCAGTATTCCAGGTTTTACATACGCTTTGCGAAAGTCTGTTGTTTGCCCCATAAATCCTTTGATGGTAGTAGTGTGGCATTGGGTTAGCATGGTGGGAACCACGTCCCATTTCGCTGAAAAATCGAAGAGGGTAAAGAAATCATCCTCCTCTACAACGGCGCCCGTATTTCTGAGATCCGTAGCATCGAGGTTTGAATACTCGTATAAGTAGGGATCCGGATAAAGGGTGAAGTCATGAAAAGCAAAAGTTTTTGAAAAGTCTAATTTGGAGGGAGCACTTTTATCGGCGGGATCTCCGTCAAACATGGATTCACATATATCCAATCCTTCTGCGGAAAGGGCAATGTCGTAACTATCGGTTCCACTGCACATGGTAAAAAGAAAGCCGCCTCCAACCACAAAGTTTTTAAGATTTTTTGCCACCGCAAGTTTCAATTGCGAAACCTTCTTAAATCCTAGTTGTCTCGCATTGGTTTCCGCAACGCGAACCTGTTCCTTGTACCATTCTTGGTAGTTGGCGCTGGAATAAAATTTACCGTATTGGCCTGTAAAATCCTCGTGATGTAAATGGAGCCAGTCATACTTCGGGAGTAACCCCATCACGATCGCTGAGTCATAAATTTTATCGTACTTAATTTCAGCATATTCTAAAACTAGCGTTACTGCATCGTCCCAGGGCTGTTTGTTGGGTGGGGTGTAGACTGCAATTTTAGGCGCTTTTTCCAACTGAATCACCTCCATATTTACCTCTGGATTAGATATTTCACGTTTTATCGCACTCACTTGTCCGTCGGTTAATACCTGATAGCGAACCCCCCGAATTTTTAGTTCACGTTCTAAATGGGGTAGGTGCGGCATGAGGAACGACCCTCCTTTGTAGTTCAGTAACCATTCGATCAATACACCATTTTCTAAGGTCCAATACGCTATTCCATAGGCTTTTAAATGGTTGGTTTGACTTTCATCCATGGGTACAAGCAATTGCGTAGCCTTGAAGCTTGAAAAGGGTAAGAGAAGAAGGAAAAGGAGTAATCCCAGAATTTTCATAGCCTAAAACGGAACTTCATCTTTGGGTTCATTCAAAAACGCGGATTGGTCGCTTTGGTTCATTTTACTTTGAATGGTCATGGTCCCCGATTCTTGGTTATAACGCGTCAAAGCGGAAGGGTTTCCTTCGTCAAAATATTGGGAATCGTTTAGGTTCTCAAAACGCGCATACCGCGCTTCAAATCGCATTCGTACGGTATCCGTTTTTCCATTTCGGTGTTTGGCGATAATAAATTCTGCCACGTCTTGAAAGGAATTTCCTTGACCGTCATCCATGATTTTATAGTATTCAGGTCGGTACAAGAAAGACACAATATCGGCATCTTGTTCAATGGCACCCGATTCCCGTAAATCTGAAAGTAAGGGCTTTTTATCCCCTGCTCGCTGTTCAACGGAACGGCTTAACTGAGCGAGGGCGATGATAGGAATATTTAGTTCTTTCGCAATCTCTTTTATGGATCGAGAAATCGTTGAAATTTCTTGTTCTCGGTTTCCGTTGTTTCTACCGTCCTTTGCCGTCATTAACTGCAAATAATCGATGATAACCAATTGAATATCGTGCTGCGCCTTCAACCTCCGGCATTTAGCCCTAAAATCGAAAATGCTGATACCTGCAGTGTCGTCAATAAAAATCGGAGCGTTAGATAGTTTTGGAATTCGGGCATGCAATTGATGAAATTCGTGTTCTGCCAAGTCCCCTTTTCGCAATTTCTCACTATCGATTCTGGCTTCACCGGCAATTAGTCGCTTCACCAACTGCACAGAGGACATTTCCAACGAGAAAATGGCAACCCCCATGTTGTATTCAACCGCCGTATTTCGCGCAATGGACAATACAAAGGCAGTCTTACCCATACCAGGACGTGCAGCAATGACAATCATGTCAGACTTTTGCCAACCCGAAGTAATTTTATCCAATTCAAAAAAGCCCGAAGGTACACCGGAAACGCCATCGGAATTTCCTCTTGCTTTTTCAATTTCTTCAATGGCATCTTTAACCACATTGGACATGGAACTAACCTGTCGAGTCATGTTGTTTTCTGCAATTTGAAATAAGCCCGATTCAGCTTTATTCAATAAATCAAAAACATCCACCGTATCATCGTAAGCATCCTTTAACACATCGTTGCTTACCCGAATAAGTTCTCGTTTGATAAATTTTTCGGAAATGATACGCGCATGGTATTCAATGTGGGCGGATGAGGCCACTCGATTGGTTAATTGGGATAGGTAACTAGGGCCTCCCGCTGCCAATAATTCTCCATTTTTACTGAGCCTTTCGGTAACGGTTACCAAATCAACAGGTCCATTGGAGCCAAATAAATCGTGGATGGCACGGAAGATATATTGGTGTTTAGGGTCGTAGAAACTGTATTCGTTAAGGATGTCAATGGTATCGTTTACGGCATTTCGTTCCAACATCATAGCCCCCAATACCACTTGTTCCAATTCAATGGCCTGAGGGGGAATTTTTCCCAATTCATGCGTAATGGCATTCGCTACCTTAGCGCGCGCTGATGCTTTACGAACAGGCTCTTGGTTTTCCATGGAAGATGTTGGGGTTTAGTAAATCAAAACAGAAGTCAAACTTAAGAAAAAGTGTGGAGATTTCCCACGTTGTTTATAATTATTTTAATTCCCGTTTCGCCTTGGAGGTTCCAATGGCTTCGGTAATAAAATCGATGGCTTTTTTGGGGTTTCTTGCGGGGCTATGGCTTCGCCCGTAAAAAATAATTTGAAGATGCAGTGTATTCCAAGAGGCCTTGGGAAAGCATTTTTTTGCATCCTTTTCAGTTTGGATTACATTCTTTCCGTTGGTAATCCCCCAGCGGGTTAGTAAGCGGTGAATATGCGTGTCTACCGGAAAGGCGGGAACTCCAAAAGCTTGAGCCATCACAACAGAAGCCGTTTTATGTCCAACACCGGGTAATGTTTCTAGGGCTTCGAAGGAATTCGGAACCTGGCCATCGTGTTCCGCTAAAAGCATTTGAGACAAGGTATGTATGGCCTTTGCCTTGGCAGGCGATAGTCCACAAGGACGGATAATGTCTTGAATTTCGGCAACCGATAATTGAACCATTGCTTGTGGGGTTTTGGCTTTAGCAAAGAGCAAGGGGGTAATTTTATTAACCCGTTCATCCGTACATTGTGCCGATAACAATACCGCAATTAACAGCGTGTAGGCGTCCTCGTGATCCAACGGAACCGGGGTTTCAGGGTACAGCGCATTTAACCGCTGTTGAATATAAGCTGCTTTTTCTTTTTTCGTCATGGCCAGTTTCCTAGGGTTATTATCGATAAAATCCGTCCGTTTATCAAGAGAAATAAGGTGGTAATTGGAAAAACGATGTACATACAAAACCATGAGCCCAGTACCAGGAGTACGCCTTTTTTACGAAGGAAAACCATCCCAATGGAAAAAAGAAAAAAGACATAAAGGACAACCCGAGCCCAATAAAAGGTGAAATGAATGGGTACTGTCTCCTTTGTACCAAAGGCGTCGTGTATTAAATATTGGTTTGATCGACAAATCGCGCTTTGGTAAATAACAATATCGGGATGTAGGATAAATTTACTAGGGTAATAGTTGGCGGGAAATAGAGTCTTGCCGCGTAACGTGTTTATTTCATTCACGCGTGCGCCCTCAAAACTCTGATAGCTGGTTCGATTGAAATTTTTTACGCGGTCTTGCACCGCAACGGGAGGTAAGAATTCATCCGCTAATAGTGCCAAAAAGCAACCCAATGAAAGGAAGCCAATGGTTCGAATCATCCAACGTTTCTTCCCTTTCAAAAAGCTAAGATAAAAAGCATCTAGTTCCTGTTCCTGTTCTTTTCTTAGGCGCTCGTAGCGTTCCCATGCCTTGCGGTGAAAATCCTGATGCCTTTCGTGTGCGTTCGAAGGATGTGGCTTAACCGATGGGTGATTGACAGTGCTTCTTGCGGTACTAAATTCTTTTTTTAGAATCCGTTCATAGGCATCTAACAAGGTGCGAAAGGTTTCCGTAGCCTTATCGTCAGGATTAAGGTCAGGATGATATTTTTTTGCTAATTCGCGAAATCGTTTTTTTACGGCCGCGTCGCTGCTTCCATCAGGTAATCCAAGTATGCTATAGTAATGGCTTCCACTCATAATTATCGGTGGCCTCCCAAAGGCTCCGGCGATCTAATTTACCCGAATTTGTTTTAATAAAGGTGCTATGAACTTGAAATTTTCGAGGAATATAGAAAGTGGGCAATGGACTTCCGTGTAAAATGACCCGAATGCCGTCCGGTATTTCCTCCTCGAATACAATGCCTAAACTCTGTCCGTATTTTTCGTCATGATAAGGACAAACCACAAAGGAAGAGCGAATAAAAGCGGATAACGCTTCTTCTACAGTTTCTGGGTTGACTTTGATCCCGTTGACGTTTATGATGAAATCTTTGCGGCCTACAAAATGAAACCGTTGCGGATCGATCAGGGTAACGATGTCCGATGTTTCAAAGGTTCCGAAGGACAGGTCATTGGTGTGAATTACCAATTGCTCCTCTTTTTGTGAAAAAGTAAATCCGGGAAGGGCACAAAAGGGGGCGTCATGACCTTCTGAAAAAGCACGTAGTGCAACATGAGAGAGGGTTTCGGTCATTCCATAGGTATGGTAGGCGTTTTGGAAAAACGCTTGAATGGCGTCAAATTGAACGCGCGTAAGGGGTGCTCCACCCACGAGTACGGTGGCAGAACGCAAGGTAGGGGATGCGCTTTTAATGGATTGGTAGGCTTGCAGGGGAACCATAGCGATAAAGTCGAGTGAAAGCGCAAGGTTCAACAAGGGTTCTGTTTTTATCGGCAGAACGTGTAGGGTTAAGTCACCAACCAAAGCTCGAACTACCATCATTTTTCCTGCAATGGTTTCGGTGGAAAGGGCTAGTCCAGCCTTGGCGCCTGATGGGATGTTTAAATGTTGTAGGGTAATGCGGGCAGAGGTACGCATGTCGGTTTTGGCTAACGCAAGGGTCTTCGGTTTACCAGTAGATCCTGAGCTTTGGCAATAAATATGGTCTCCTTCGTTATGCCATGCCTGTATAAAATCCTCTACTTCTTGAATGCGAGAGGTATCGTGATAAATGACTTCCATGCTAGTATTCAATGTCTAAATCAAACCGACTTCTTAGGGTGTGTATGTTTTGGTTTTTTCTAGCCAAGGCATTGTATTTGTCTTTTCCCGTAATGGGTTTGGTGGCTTTCTCTTCTTCCTCAGTAATCTGCAATTGAATGTCCAAAAATCCATTATTCAATTCCTCTTTCAAAAACGCTGAAAATTCCACTAATAACGGTTTAATGTATTCTACCTGAACCGAATTATCCAGCAAAAGGGTGATGGTTTCATCTGATACCACAGGATCTCGTTTGATTAGCGCATGATAAAACGTATCCTTTCCTTGTTCTTTAACCTGATGCGCATACTTTCTTACACTGCTTCTGGCCGTTTCTGCGGTAAAGCCAAACCTAGGTAATTGTTCTTCGTTAACTTCTTTTTGGGATTGCTTTATGGCTTCCAATTGGGCTTTTATGCTTAACAGTACTGGGGCACGTTGACCCGTGGGTATTTCCAATACAGGATCTTTTACAGGGGGGGACGGTTGAGCTGCCGCAGGCTTAATTTGTTTTTCTTCAGGTTTTTGCTTGCGTAAGGTTTGCTCTTTGAAGGGAAGGATTTCAATTGGCTCCGTCAGTCCTTTTTTTTTTCAGACTCTTGTTGCAAAGAACCGAGCTCCATAAGGGAAATTTCTAAAAGGAGGCGTGGGTTTTTAGCGCTTTTGTAATTGACGTCAGCCTTGCTTAGCACATAAAGCCCTCGCGTAAGTTGTTCTTTGGTCCAGCCTTTTGCTTGCTCACCGTAGCGCAGTACCACCGTTTCAGGTAAATCCAGTAAGGGTAGGGTCCGTTGATCTTGCATCATCAATAGGTTTCGAAAATGATCGGCTAACCCAAGAAGAAATTGATGGCTATCGAATCCTTGGTTGATAATGTCATTCAAGATCATGAGCGATCCAGAGATATCCTCCTTATTTAAGTAGTCAACAAGTTTAAAATAATAATCATAGTCCAATATATGAAGATTAGACAACACGTTTTGGTGGGTGATTTCCCCATGACCAAACACCGCAAGCTGATCGAAAATCGACAACGCATCGCGTAAGGCACCGTCTGCCTTCATAGCGATAAGGTGCAGTGCTTCTTCTTCGGCATTAATTCCCTCCTTTTGAGCAATTTTACCTAAATGTTGTGCGATGTCTTTTACCGTAATTCGGTTGAAATCAAAGATTTGACAACGGGATAAAATCGTTGGAATAATTTTGTGTTTTTCGGTAGTAGCAAGGATAAAAATGGCATGGGCAGGGGGTTCCTCCAAGGTTTTAAGAAAGGCATTGAAGGCCGATACGGATAACATGTGAACCTCGTCGATGATGTACACTTTGAAATTACCGAGTTGTGGCGCAATCCGAACTTGGTCGATTAATCCGCGAATGTCGTCCACCGAATTGTTTGAAGCGGCATCTAATTCAAACACATTGAGGGAGCTTCCACTGTTAAAGGATATACAAGAATCACATTGATCGCAGGCCTCAATCGCCTCAGTGCGTTGAAAACAATTAATCGTTTTGGCAAGGATTCTTGCCGTTGTTGTTTTTCCCACGCCTCTGGCCCCACAACACAAAAAGGCTTGGGCCAGTTGATTGTTTTTAATGGCATTTTTAAGGGTACCCGTGATGGCTTCCTGTCCAACTACCGTATCAAAGGTTTGAGGACGGTATTTTCTTGCCGATACCACGAATTCGCTCATATCACAAAAATAAACGATTCCATGGGATTAGTACCTCGTTTACAGACCTTGTTGATAATTTTTTATTTACCACGTATGAATTTGGTTCGATATGTTTTTCCTTGGTGCAGAATTTCTAGGGTAAACTGCCCTTGCCATTTGGATACATCGATCGTTTTTTCACAACCGTTTGGATTGTTGAATACGGATTTTCCCGAAGCATCGTAGAGGTTAATAGCGAAAGGACAGGTCAAATGGGCTGGCAAGGTAATCACCTGTTCCGAGGGATTAGGAAATACTACAAGTCCGTATTCCTCACCAATAAGGGATAGGTTGTTTTGGGGATTTCCCACATGCCATTTATTTAAAAATATTTTTAACGTTCCTGAACGTACGTCTCCCCATACGGCGTAACACGAATCGCCCACATAAACCACGCTCATAAAATCGTTTCCACTGCTCTCGAGGATGGTATCGTGAGCGACTATCATAGAAGAAACGGGATAGTCAGAACTAAACACGGGTGCTCCATAGCTTTTGGTAGCGGCATAGATTTCACTGGGTTGGTTGTACCCGTCCATCGGAGCATTTCTGCGGTCACGCCAGGTAATAACCAAATCGCCAGCAAGGTTAAAATCGCCCCAAACTAAATCCTGAACGCGGGGTGTTCCAAGGGGATCTTGATTTACCTTCTGCATGGTGGACCAGGTACTTCCACCATCATTCGTTTCCATAAAATACACATCGGATTGGTCGTTTTGCTCACTTAAAAAGCAGAACGCCAGATGGCCTGGATGGGATTCGTCCGCAATTAATTTACCAGCACGTTTCAAAAGGTTGTTGCTCACACCAATATTCAACCCCTGATAAACGATGTTATGTTCGATGTTTAAACCTTGGTTGTCTGAATAGGCAAGCAACTGCCGAGGGAAAACGGATTGCGTGCTTAGGTACGAGGGGTACATGGCATAAAAACGGCCGTTGGCATCTACGCATGGGGTAGGCATGGGTTGAGGTATGCTGGACCCGGCTAAAAAGGATAAGGTATCCAAAAGCCGTGGTGGAAGGAACGATTGCCCTCCATCGAGGCTTACGCTGAGGTATGGATGATAGGGAGGATTAACCAATGCCGGTTGATCTGCATTCATGGTGGTTACATAAATCGGGGCAGGGGTAGCTCCAGAGGGATCAATGACCATCCAAGGGCGATCAATGCACAGCTGTCCAGGACAATCGCTAATGTTGATGACTTCAATAGAAGGTGCCCACGTGTTTCCGCCATCCGATGATTTTCGAACCACAACGTGGCCTTGGGTAAAACCTACGTTGTCATAATCGATGTAGCACATGTAGGCATTGCCTTGTGGGTCAAACCCAAGGCTAACATCGGCAGAGGAATTTCCGGCCGATTCATGGGATTGAAAGATGGGAGCAGTCCATGACGTTCCACCATTCCATGATACGCATGATTTGATAACGATTTTCTGATTAAACTGGAATCCCATCCATGCCGCAATTAGGTGTTGCGGGTTATTCGGATTAATAGCTAAAGAGGGTTCTCCTTCGAAAAAAGAGCCGTTTGAAACCAGGGTGTTTTGTGCATTAATTGAATTTGAGAATATTAGGAAAATATATAGGATGATCGGAAGCTTAACGATATTATACATTTTAATACGTAATATTATTAAATAGCGGCTTTCATCAAGATTAACAGTATTACTAGGATAATTCCAATAACCCATAGTATCGCTTTTCCAATTTTTGTACGGTTTATTAAATCAATCAACTGATCAAACCATGAAGTTGACTTCATGATAGCATGATAACTAAAAAAATCAGACTAAAAGTATAATATTATTGAT
>JBJTWF010000193.1:0-5691 GCA_046081565.1 Flavobacteriales bacterium
ATTTGGTGGTGAAGCCGACAACTGGGAGTGGCCGCGTCACACGGGTGATTTCTCCATGTTTAGAATTTATGCAGATGCCAATGGAAATCCGGCCGAATACTCGCCAAACAACGTTCCGCTTACCCCTAAAGTGCATTTAAAAGTAAACATCCAAGGAATCAAAGAAGGTGATTTTGCGATGATTTTAGGGTATCCTGGGCGAACCAACCGTTGGTTACCTGCTTCAGGCATTGATCAAAACGTCAAGTATGCCTACCCGGCTTGGGTTGAAGCATCTAAAACCGCGATGGATGCCATGAAAAAGTATATGGACAACGACGATAAAATTCGTTTGGATTATGCTTCAAAATATGCCCGATTGGCGAACTATTGGAAGAACCGTCAAGGAATGATCGATGCCCTTTCAAAATTTGAGACGGCTAAAACGAAAGCTGCGAACGAAGCTAAATTCAATGATTGGGCGCAAAAAAGAAAGTACCGCAAAGAATATGGTAATGTGATTGCCACCATCAATAAGTATTACCAAGCAACCAATGATAAATCAAGGCATGATAATTACTTATCCATCTTAATGCGAAGCTCTGAATTTGCAAACATCTCAAGGACGTTAGGAGCTAAAATGTTGGAGTATCAGAAGACCGAGGACTCCAAAAAGCCCGCGCTTCGCGAAGCGATGTTATCAAGTATCGATGAATTCTACCAATCCATTTCGCTAAGCGTGGAGAAGGATATTTTAATGAACGGCTTATGGCTCTACATGACGAAGGCAAATTATGCCCTTCCACCTTCCTTGCAAAGCCCTGATGCTGCTTCTCAACAAGTAGCTACCCTGCTTAAAAAATCAGCCTTTTCCGAGCCAGAGCGCTTAAAATCCTTTGTAAACGGCGAGGCAAAACTTGCCATCGATCAAGACCCACTCTACCTATTCTCCAAAGAATTGGCAACGCACTTGGCAACGATGTCTCCTGAGTTAATGCAATTGCAAAGTGAGTTCATTGGCGCTTATCGAAAATTAGTTCAAGGCATGCGGGTTTCTAAATTGAGCCCTGTTCAATATCCCGATGCCAATAGCACCATGCGCCTTACCTACGGTACGGTAAGTGCGCTACCAGCAGACAAGCGAAACGATGCGCTGTACAACTACTATACAACCTTACAAGGCACGATTAATAAATATAAGCCGAAAGACGAGGAATTCGATTTACCCCAACGGCTCATTGAACTTAACAACATGAAAGACTTTGGCGAATACGCGGACAAAAACGGTTATATGCCTGTAAACTTCCTCACCAATAATGACATTACTGGGGGGAATTCTGGATCGCCTGTTTTAAACGGCAAAGGTGAATTGATCGGATTAGCTTTCGATGGAAACATCGAGGCCATGGCGGGCGATGTTATCTTTGATACAAAACTTCAAAAAACCATCAATGTAGATATTCGCTACGTGCTCTTTATCATTGATAAATTCTCTGGCGCAAAACACATCGTGGATGAAATGACCATCATCCGATAACGGAAAATCGTATAGCGTTTCGAAAACGGGATAAAGCGCCTTCAGCGGGTCCCGTTTTTTTGTGCCCTTAATTTCCCGTTTTTGCTAACAAGGAAAGATATAGCATGGCCTCTCCCACTTCTTTCGTCCGTAACGATTGATCAAAGCTCGCTTTTCCAATAGCCTCCAAGAGGACAAAACGTATGCTTTGATTAGCATTCTTTTTATCGTTGAGCATAAGATCAATGATGTGATTTACGGCCTCTTCGGGAAAATGTACCATGGGGAAGGCGTTGAGAATGACACGTTCGATTTCACGAAAATCTCCCTCGGCAAGTATCTTTCGCTTCCAAGCCACAAAACTCTCGGCAATGATTCCTAAAGCGACCGCATGGCCATGGGAAAGTGAAGTCCCCTCCCAACTGTAGGATTCTATAGCGTGACCGATGGTATGTCCAAAATTTAAGATTTTTCTCAGGTTTTTCTCTTTAGGGTCTTTTTCTACGATCGTTTTTTTAATTTCAATCGAACGTCGTAGGTTTTCCGGCGTAATCAAATCCAATTCGTTATCAATGCCCCTCAAGGTTTCCCAATACCTTGCATCATAAATAAGGGCGTGCTTGATCATTTCAGCAAAACCATTAAAAAGTTCTTCCTCGGGTAAGGTTTCTAAAAATTGGGGGTCAATAAAGATCGCCTTTGGTGCGCTAAAGGTTCCAACGCTGTTTTTTACCTCCTTAACGTTTACACCGTTTTTTCCTCCCATGGAAGCATCAACCATGGCTAAAAGGGTGGTTGGAATAAATACAAAGTCCATTCCTCGTTTGTAGAGCGTAGCAATAAATCCACCCATGTCGGTAACCATTCCACCCCCAAGCACCAACAGGAGGTCGTGTTTATCGCATTGATATTCTAACAGCGTCGACCATACTTGAAAGCAAACTTCTAACGATTTATGCTCTTCTCCCGTGGGAAGCACAACCACCTCTGCTTGGTCTAAGTTCGGAAACGACTTAATAAGATAGCTTAAACAACAATCGTAGGTGTTTTCATCCACCAAAATGATTTTACGGTTGGTGGAATACCCGTCCAAAAGGGTTGAAAGTCCTGAAGATGCTAGCGGACCGATGTGCAGGGGTACACCATCAAAAGTAAGGCTCATGGTATTCAAAGGTAAATAAGTTTCTCGCTTGACTAGTAAAAAAGAAGTAATTTTGTGGATGCTTGATTTTTCAAACACCGAGGTAGCCTTCAAATCCAAATCGGACCGTGACTTAAAGCGGGCCAACCTCTTGTTTAAGGTCATTGCTTCGCCTACGGTGGTACGATTTGGGAAATGGGCTACGAATGTAGCATTAGCCCTTCGTTTACCCATTTCGGGTATCATAAAAGCCACGATTTTCAAGCAGTTTTGTGGGGGAGAAACCATTCTGGATTGTGAGGGACGCATCGAAGAACTGGGCAAGTTTGGAGTCGGTACCATTTTAGACTATTCGGTTGAAGGTAAAACCTCCTATGAAGATTTTGAAGAAACCACACACATTATCATTTCCACCATTGAAATGGCTAAGGCATCGGAGCACATTCCTTTTGCTGTGTTTAAAGTTTCGGGAATCGGTCGCTTTGATTTGCTTGAAATAGCATCAGATGCAGCGATAACACCGGATCCAAAAACATTGGAAGAAATTGCCGCCGTGAAATCCCGTTTTGAACGCATTTGTGACGCGGCTGCTTCAAATCAAGTACGCTTGTTTATTGATGCCGAAGAAACGTGGATTCAACCCGTGTTGGATGCGTGGACTTTTGAGATGATGCTGAAATACAATACCCAACGCGCGATCATTTACAATACGGTTCAGATGTATCGACACGACCGCTTGGCCTTCTTAAAAGCACAAGGTGAAAAAGCGAGTGCCCAAGGATTCATTTATGGCGTTAAGGTTGTACGTGGTGCCTACATGGAAAAAGAACGCGCACGCGCTCAAAAAATGGGCTACCCCTCCCCGATCCAACCAGATAAGGCATCATCTGACCGCGATTACAACGAGGCCTTGCGTTTCATGGTAGCAAATCACGTACATTTTGCGCTTTGTGCCGGCTCGCACAACGAAGAAAGTTCCATGCTGTTAACGCAATTAATGGCTGATAAAAACCTAGAAAACTCGAATGAGCGGTTCTTTTTTGCGCAGCTTTTGGGCATGAGCGATCACATCTCCTACAACTTGGCAAATGCGGGCTATAACGTAGCGAAATATGTTCCCTTTGGTCCGGTGAAAGAGGTTCTACCCTACCTATTGCGACGCGCTGATGAGAATACCTCGGTTGCTGGACAAACCGGACGTGAATTGGGATTGATTAGCGCGGAAGTAAAACGCAGAAGTGAAAAATAGCTTTTGAAGTAGGCAATACGGGTTTGGGCATTACAAAAGAACTACCCTTGATTTGTGGATATATCCTTTCAGGTATTGTCCGTTGTATTCAAAATCCACCTTAAGCCAATTCGGATCGGTACAAGGATAGAAGTAAAAACATTCCTCCTCAATGTAGTCTGGTTCTAATACCCCTACAACCTCCGATTTCACGTTCATTTGGGAACGAACATTTACATAACCATCAGGGTCAATAATTCTACCCACCTTTGGAAGGGTAATCGTCCGCGTCGGTTTTGGGGTTCCTTCGAGATTAATACCCCTTATGACCCAGTCGGTGCAAGAATAATTAAAAGAGCCTTCGTTACACAAATGCTTCATATAAATTAAATCTATCACCAATCGTTTTCCTTTGTAATCATCGAGTCCTTCGAGCGGCAACCCTTCATAAAAATCCGGAAGATCAACGGTTTGGTTATAGCTAAACGAAACCATTTTTCCATTCTGTGGGTTCGTAAAAAGGAAACCTGGAATTTGGCTTTCGAAATCATACCCTTTAAAAACATAGGTAGTGCGCATGGTTTGTCCCTGGGATTGGGCAAAAGGCACTGAGGAAAGGGTTAGTGAAATGCTCAAGAAAAGAAAGGCTCTGAAGAACATAGGAAAGGGCTTAAAATGCTTGGGGCTTTTAAAAGAAAAAGAAAAAATACAACGCGGCGTCTTCTCCTCGCACTCCTTCGTAATAACCGATGGTATTTCCAGAGCTATTTTTAACGCGACCGTTATCGATATACCCGATGGTATTTCCTGAACTGTTTTTTACCCGGCCGTTTTCGATGTAGCCAATGGTGTTTCCTGAGCTGTTCTTCACCCGTCCGTTATCGCAATAACCAATGGTATTTCCCGAACTGTTTTTCACCCGTCCATTTTCGATATAACCGACGGTGTTTCCTGAGCTGTTTTTCACCCGACCGCTTTCAATGTATCCGATGGTATTTCCTGAACTGTTTTTTAAGCGTTGGGCATGGTTTACTCCAATTCCGAGGAGCAAAACCGCAAGTAATAGGTTTTTTTTCATTTCGCTTTGTTTTTGGTTATGTTTTTTTGAAAGGACACCCAACGTAAACAATGCTACATCGAAACGTTACCTTTTCTCTTGACCTAAAGATACACAAATGACTTAACGTAATCGTTACTATTTTGTTAAATCCATTGAAGAGATGACGGTTTTTAACATTGACAGATTTAAACCTTAAAGTAAGATGTTATTTGATTAAGATAAAAAGATTCCTTACCAACTCCTATTCTTTTACCCATTGATAATTTCTTCCTCCAATATTCAAAAAATAAAATCCCTTCGGAATTTCAACAACAATTATGTTTTTCTCATGAAGCACCCCTTCCTGCCAAACCCGGCCTTGAGTATCGATAATTTGGTAGGGTTCATTAAGTGTGACACCCGTCACATGGAGTAGCTCACGGACAGGGTTCGGATATATCCGTAGCTCAGAAATTTCCTTAATCGCTGCGTAAAAATCTTCGCTTCCGCAGGCCCCTGCAAACAGATCATTCGCTTCATACCGGTCCGTTGCCGGCACGCTAGCGGTATTAATGGCGCTGGGCAAACCAATCATCCCCCATTGGTACTCCTGAACAAAGGCAGGTTTCGTCAGGTAATGATAGCTGATGTCCGCTAAGGCCGAGGTTCCGGCAGGCGCTACCGTTCCTTTGTTGTTATTGCCGTAGGTGAACTGATCATTTCCCTGAATGCTGTAATTTACGGCACTGTATGGGAAACTGGTATTCGGGATTTCGTTTCCAATAAAA
>JBJTWF010000194.1:0-10397 GCA_046081565.1 Flavobacteriales bacterium
TTTTGGCTTTTTCCACTTTTTTATGGAAAATCAGAAACAATTTTCATCTTCACACTCCAATCCGTTTCTTATGCACAAGCGCTTTGGTTGCTTTTTACCTTGTATCTATATTACCGCTTTGCCTTGGTTTCGGATGCGAAAATACGCGCATAAATTTCATTAAAAATGGCCGCATTAGCCTCTTTGGTTGCCCGCTTTAAAATGATGGCTCGGTTTTTTTCTTGAACCGTTGCTAAATCGAGCTTGTGTCCTCGATATACGGCATTATAAAGCGATTCGTGCGGTCTAACAATAATTCCATTCACACCGTCTTCAACCCACTCTTTATTGGCTGGAATATCGGATAAAATAGGAATACAACCATAGGCCATTGCTTCGAGTAGGGAAATGGAGGTACCATCACTTTTGGGTATAGAAATGAAAAATGTACTTTCTAGGTAATGGCGTATGTTCTGTGTTTTGGTCACAAAACCAACAAAGTGAACGGCGTGTAAAAGATTATTTTCAGATGCATATTCGGTTAATTTTCCAGTCAAACTCCCTTTTCCAGCCAATGTCAATGGACCAGGAAAAGCGTCATTCAGCTCCAAGTAACTGGATAATATGGTCATGATCCGATACAGGGGCTCATGCATTCGGTTCGAGTAATAGCCATTAATTCTGTTGGGATTAAGGGGTATGCTTAGGTCTACGTCTACACCAAAATTGGCAATAACAACCTCTTTTCCAGGATGAAGTTGTTGAATTACCGCTTTCATTTGATAGGAATCTGCGGTAACAAGGTCAGCTTTTTTTAATCCTTGTTTCACCAGCCAACGGTGAAGAAATGATTTTTTCGGTAATAACAACACATCGCTACCCCATGCGGTTAAGACCATAGGAATGTTCTTTACGTTGGCTCTTCCACTGATAAAGGCATAACTATTCACTTGATGAACGTGGATTACACACGGTTGAAAATCAGAAATAATTTGTTCGAGCGCTTTTATGGATTTACGAACAGAGAAGGGATTCTTGAGTGAAAAAGAGAGTTGTTTGTAAGGGGCGAAATCAACGGCTTGGTTACTAACAACCAATACTTCATCAAAGGAATCTACTACTAATGCCAAGTAGTTCTTTAAATGGGCATTAACGGCATTACTCCCGATGAGCAACAGCTTCTTCATTCTTACTCAATTTTGCGGTTCCTGTTGCCAATAAAAATACAAACAAAACGCTTATCGATCGTTCGGTAAGGGGATTGTTCGTCAAGGCGCTTATGAGCATTACCAAAATAAAAAGGAATGCACTTTGGTTACGTTCACCAATCGTTTCACGCCATAATTTTTTTAATGGCCACAAAAATAGTCCTAAATAAAAGAAAAGACCAACTACGCCATAGCGCCACCACATGAGCAGGTATTCATTATCGGAGTATAGTTTCATTTGAACAAAATATGATTTATAAGGACCATAACCGAATACTGGTTTGTGAATAATCATTCCCCATAATATTTTCCAGGATTCCCATCGGCTTCGTAACGCGGTGGAAAAAAGGGCAGAGCCATCCATCAACGTGTTGCTGTAAGAACTGTACTTAAAAAAGGAAGTGGCGAGCGCAGTTGCAGCAATGTAAAGCCCTACGACAAGCGCTATTTTTTTTACCATCAATAGAATCCCATACGATTTTTCCTCATATAGCCAATATCCAACCACGCAGGCCACCGCAATTAAAGAGGTCCTTGATTGGCATAAAAAAACCATAAATAAGGCCATTAAAAAATATAACCCTTTTTCTTTTGCGGTTTTGTTGGGAAAAAAGTAGGTTGCAAAAAAGAGAAAGAGTAGGGCATTCGTGTTGGGGTTTCCCATGGTACCTAACATGCGTTTCACGGCAGGAAGTCCTAGCGAATTTTTCCCAAACAGTTGAAAGTGAATGCTGTCGCCATAAAGGTATTTTAGGCCGTCATTGAACTGAAAAACATTATAGAAATGCAAGAAATTAATTAGGATCAATACAACAAAACTTCCTTGAATAAAACGCCTAAAAAGAACCCGTGGCGTGGCTTGAAAAAGGATAAATAACAGCCCTAGTTTCATGATTTTGTATAGTTCAAAGTAGTCGTTAAACACCGAAATTCTGCCATTAACAACAATGGGGATTAGCATATAGGCGGCAAACACGAAGGTCCATCCTGCCCACCATGATTGCTTAAGCAATCGATGGGTAGGAGCCAGTAATAATAACAACAGAGGTAGCAGGAAATCAATGAGTTGAAATGCGGGTAGTGTGCTGTTAAGCCGAATGTCAGGAAGAACAAAAGCGTCTAGTAATATTAAAATCGCAATGAAAAATAAGCTATTGTTCCGCAGTCCAGGCTTCATACGTAGGTTTGAGTTCGGGGTGTTCTTCCAAGTATTTTTGGTCTAATTGTCGGGTATCTCCAATAATCTTTGCTGGATTCCCGCCGAGGATGCTGAAATCGGGAAAATCCCCTTTAACATAACTGTACGCCTGTACTAAACATCCTTTTCCAATGGTTGTTCCTGGCATGAGGGTGGAATGGGGGCCTACAAACGTGTATTTTCCGACATGTACCGGACCCTTTACATAGCCCACCATGTTGTCACCCTTATAATCAGGACCATAAAGTCGAAGGGAGAGGTGACTCGAGTGGGTTGTTATAACGCAATGCGTTGTGATTTGAACTCCATCCCCGATGGATAATCCCTGGCTTGCCTCCAAAACGTTAAAATGACCAATGTATACCTGTTTTCCCAAGGTTAATCGGTTGGGATGATCGATAAACGTGTGAGAAGAAATACGCGACCCCTCGATTGGTTTTCCAAGGGCATCGGTAATGCCATACCTCATGTACGGCCTCGCAGGAGGAAAGATCCGTCTTATAATTCGTTCTAAGATCCCAGGTTTGGCCAACATTTGAAGTCAAAGATATAAAATTAGCTTTATTCAACATGCTTTGGGGAAAACTCGTCAAGGGGTATGGTGTCCTGCGCTTTGTATTCCTTTACCTTTGTTTAGATGTCGAAAAAACCGTTACGATTCGTTCATTTGAGCAGTGCGCATCCCGATCTTGATGTCCGTATCTTTTACAAAGAATGCTGCACCTTAGCCTCACAGTTTTCTGCCGATGAAGTTCATTTGGTTTTGGCAGGGGTTGAAGAGCGTCATGAATCAGGAGTGCATATTCACGCAGTCCCCAAAGGTTCTGGTAATCGATTTCAGCGAATGAGGCAAACCGTGGACCACGTATTTGAAAAGGCCAAGGCATTGCAAGGGGACATCTATCATTTACACGATCCAGAGTTATTGAGAATTGCTAAAAAACTCCAACGGACAGGGGCTAAAGTTATCTTTGATTCCCATGAAGATGTTCCGAAGCAAATCATGGATAAACCGTGGATCCCTGGCCTTTTTCGAAAGCCATTAGCACGGATTTACGCCACCTACGAACGAATAAAAACCAAAAAATTAGACGCCATTGTATCGGTAACGCCCATCATTTGTCGCCGGTTTAGCTCTTTTCATCCTAGGGTGGTGATGGTTGCAAATTATCCCTCGCAGCGGGAATTTTCATCAGTGACTTTTCATCAGAAAAATCTACATCATTTTTGCTATATCGGAGGGCTTTTTGAAACGCGTGGGGTTCGGGAAATAGTACAGGCCATGGAAGGCTTAAATGCCACCTTACATCTCGCGGGATCTTTTGCCAGTGTATCGCTAGAAGAAGATGTAAGGCGTTTGGCAGGCTGGGAAAACGTGGTGTATTACGGACAGGTCAATCGGGAAAAAATCCAAGAAATTTTATCCATAGCATCGGTAGGATTGGTAACCTTACATCCCACTCCTAGTTACCAAGAAGCTTACCCTATCAAGCTATTCGAATACATGGCGAGTGGTTGTGCTATTTTATCAAGCGATTTTCAGGAATATCGTTCGCTTTTACATAGCGTTAATGCAGCGCGATTTGTCAATCCATTGTCCGTCAGTGAAATCCATCAGGCATTGAGAGAATTTTTGTCAGAGGCAGAAGCGACCTTGCACATGGGACAGGAGGCTCGTAAAGGGTTTTTATCCTATTACAATTGGGAATCAGAGGCTGAAAAATTGACCGAACTTTATCGAAGTTTAATGGCATCATGAGGTGGACGCAAATTCATAATGCCTTGTTCACTTTATTTTTTGGCGTTTGGCTAATTTTTCCTCAAATTACCGGGCCCTACCTTGGATTATTGTTCTTGTCTACGCTAATAGGGTGTATTACGAAAGCAGCGCATTTTTCATGGTCTTGGAAATTTAGTCCTTGGGTGATTTTATTCCTGATGTATGGGGTATCGATTCTTTTTTCTGCCGAACCTGCCTTGGAGCTTGGAAGCCTGGAACGAAAATTATCCTTGCTTGCTTTTCCAGTACTTTTTTCTTTCACGTGGAAAGCGTCAATAGACCTTCGAAACGTTTGGTTAATTCATGTTTTAGCTTGCTTTGTTTTGGTAATTCTTGCCTTTGCCGATTCTTTTTACTGTGCGAGAACCCTAGGAGAAACCGTGAGGTGTTTTAGTACCAGTTATTTTTCTCAAATTCATCACCCAACGTATTTTTCCGCTTTTTTAATTTTTGCGATCGTTGGGTTATTGTACAACAGGGTTGCCTGGTTTGATTCAAAACCAAGAGGCTTTCGCATGCTTTTAATGGCATTGTTTGCCTTGGTTCATATTAATTTAGGTGCCTTGGGAGGGATCTTGGCGCTATTGCTTGTGTTTGCTGTTTATTTCTTTCTGCGGTTCAAAAATCGTTTGGGGTATGTCAAAAGCACCTTGTTGGTTGCTTTACTTTTTCTCTTGTTGTTTCTAACGGCCTACGGAAGTGCTGAGATTCGGGCGGATATTAATAATGCGTTTTCGTATACTCGGCAGTACTTCGAAAACCCATCGGCTTTTGTTCAAGGGCGTAAAGAACCCTTGGAAGGCAATGAAGTTCGATTAATCCTTTGGACGGCCAGTTTGAAAATCCTTCAGGAACACCCCTTGGGGGTTGGTATAGGTGGGATGGAACAGGAAATGTCAAGACAGTTAAAGGAATGGGGTTACCCCAAACAGGCATCCAAACAGTTTAATCCGCACAATCAATTCCTACAAATAACGAATGAAATAGGATTATTAGGTCTCCTTTTGTTGTTGCTCATCTTTTTTGGTGGGTATCGCTGGACGGCTTCGTATTACCAAAAGGAAGTATTGCTTTTTACGCTTAGTTTTTTTGTGTTATGCCTTTTCGAAAGCATGCTTCAACGTCAATCAGGGATTGTATTTTTTCTAAGTTGGTTGGGGCTGTTTATGTTTAATTCTAAATCATTGGTTACATGGAACGGAAGGTGAATCCCGTAATTACCGTGGTCATACCCTGCTACAATGAAGTTCGCTACATTCAGGACTGTATAATATCCCTTTTGAATAATGGCTTTCCCTCCGACAAGCTGGAAGTCCTTGTGGTCGATGGTGGTTCTACAGATGGAACATTGATGCTTTTGAGTGAACTTTCTCAAATACATCCTCAGGTAAAGGTGTTGCATAACCCCTCTCGTATTACCCCAACCTCCCTAAACCTTGGCGTTATGGCGGCTAGGGGAGAATTCACCTTGATTTCAAGTGCCCATGCTTCCTTCACCCATGGCTATATGCAAACCTTACTGAAAACCATGGAGGAGCAAAGCGATGCGATTGCGGTTGGCGGCGTTATGCGTACCCAGGTAAAAAATAGCCATGCCATTTCTGAATCAATAAAAACCGTTCTTATGCATCCCTTTGGGGTTGGCAACGCAAAGTTTCGAACGGGAGTAAATGCATTGATGGCGGTAGATACTGTCCCCTTTGGCCTTTTTCGATCTTCATTATTGAAAGCGTCTGGAGGATATGATGAGCGTTTAATTCGGAATCATGACATGGAGCTCTCGAAGCGATTGATGCGTGGTGGCGGTAAAATTTACCTCACGCCACATGCGACCTGCACCTATTTCGCACGGGAAACCTTTATTGCCATGGCGAAAAACAACTACAATAATGGTAAATGGAATTTGAAAACGGTTTGGATTACCCGAACGTTTTCTTCGCTTAGTTTAAGGCATTTTATTCCCTTACTTTTTCTGATGGCTTGGGTCCTACCATTACTCATTTCCCTTGTTTTTTGTATTGCTTTAGGCGCTTGGTTTTCATTAACCTTGCTGGGCTTTTATGTTGGCGTATTATCGCTAACCGCTTGGCAAGCCAGAACCGAGGATAATAAGGCCCTTTTCACCCTTATGGCTTTTATTGTCTTACATTTTGCCTATGGACTTGGATCCTTAGTAGGGTTTTTTAGTTTACCTTTTACCCCACGAAATTCATGAATTCGCACATCGCATATCGGTCGAAATTAGCAGGCTATGTTGGCGTAAAGGACCAACAAGTTTTCTTGTTTTGGAAAGGACGTGTCGCGCTGTATAGCGTACTTAAAGCCATGGGAGTAGGGCCTGGGGATGAGGTGATTCTCCCCGCTTTTACCTGTGTTGTAGTTCCCAATGCAATCCTCTATTTAGGGGCAAAACCCGTTTATGTAGATATAAACCCAGCTTCTTTATGCTGTGATCCATCAACCATCGAAGAAGCCATTAACCCAAACACCAAGGTTATCTTAATTCAAAACATGTTGGGATTAAGTTATGCTGTTGAAGAAATCATAGCCTTAGCCAAGCAGCATTCGATATACACCGTAGAGGATTGTACCCATGGATTTGGAGGAAAATACAACGGTGTGTGGAATGGTCTCCGCAGCGATGCCTCCTTTTTTTCTAGTCAATGGAATAAGCCCTTTTCTACTGGAATTGGCGGAATGTTGATCGTTAATAATGCTGCCCTTCTTCCCCTGGTAGAAAAGGAAACCCAAACCCTACTCAAGCCTCGAATGAAGGATTGGTTAGTGCTGCGCATCCTGCTTTGGGCCCGTACCTACCTATTGAAGGGCATAACCTATTGGGCCTTACTTCGAGCCTATCGATGGATGAGTATGAAGGGGGTTGTGATAGGTTCATCCAGTGCCGAGGAACTCCAGGGAATTACAATGCCATCGGATTATTTTAAAGGAATGAGTGTAGTGCAATGTCGTGCGGGTATGCGTGCCTTACGAACATTAGATGGACAATGGGAGGTGCGCAAAAAAAACGCACTTGAAGTTCACCAGTGGTTAAAAGGTCAAGGAAAAATAGGGATTCCCGATGCGTTTTTGGAGAATCATGCCTTTTTGAAGTACCCTCTTTTGGTCGTAGACCGTGAACGGTTTATTTCAGCTGCTGAAAAAGCTCGCCTGCCCCTTGGGGACTGGTTTATTTCTCCTTTACATCCCATCAAAGGATCCTTGGAGTCGTGGGGATTGGACGTAGGAAAATACCCGAATGCGGTTCATATAAGTAAACACCTTGTAAACCTCCCGTTGGAAGTTTCTATGCCAAGATTGATTAATTTTCTCGAACTTTACAAAAACGAAATTATCTAGTATGCTACCTTTCTCTCCCCCTCGAATAGACCAACGAATCATCGATGAAGTTACAGACACCCTTCGCAGTGGTTGGATATCAACGGGTCCAAAAACGAAGTTGTTTGAAAAGAAAATTACCGAGTATGTTGGGTGTAAGACTACCGTAGCCGTGAGCGCTTGGACTACTGGTATGGAGGTCGCCTTGCGGTGGTGGGGAATTGGTCCCGGGGATGAGGTTATTATTCCGGTGTATACCTATTGTGCCAGCGCTAATGTTGTTCTCCATACGGGAGCTAAAGCCGTTATGGTAGATATCAATCCGGATGATTTTAACATCAGCATCGAAGCCATTCGCGCAGCAATTACACCAAATACGAAAGCGATTATGCCCGTAGATATCGCAGGATTACCCTGTGATTTTGATGCCATCAAAGGGTTGGTTGAAGAAGCTAGACCCATATTCCAGCCTTCGAATGAAGAACAACGCACGTTGGGGCGTATTTTAATTGCTTCAGACGCCGCGCACAGTTTTGGCGCCACCTACAAAGGAATTCAAATGGGGGCCGTAGCGGATATAACTTGTTTTTCCTTTCATGCCGTAAAGAATTTAACCACCGCCGAAGGTGGGGCCATTTGTTTTAATCTACCTGATGCGTTCGACCATGACGAATTGTATAAACTGTTTTGCATTAAAATTCTTCACGGTCAATCGAAAGATGCTCTTGCCAAAATGCAAAAAGGGGCATGGCGCTATGACGTCATTGAACCAGGATATAAGTGCAATATGACCGACATACAAGCGTCCATCGGGTTGGTGGAATTGGAACGATATGAAGAAACCTTAGTGCGTCGCCGGGAAATATTCGAGCGGTATGCCGATGCCTTTCTCCCGCTGTCATGGGCAGAAAATCCCGTGAGGGAGGATGCAGACCGGGTTTCATGCTGTCACCTCTACCAGTTAAACCTGCTTGGCGTGAACGAAACGCAACGTGATGCGATCATGCATGAGATTTTTGAACAAGATATCGCCGTGAATGTCCATTTTCAACCCCTTCCCCTGTTAAGTGCCTATAAGAATTTAGGGTACGATATGGCGCATTATCCAGTCGCGTATGATAAGTATTCAAGAGAAATATCGTTGCCGATCTATTTCGATCTAACCAATGAACAGGTTGACCAGGTTGTGGAAGCGGTAAAAGTTGCTTATTATAAGGTGATGGGATGAAACGATGGTTTGATATCGTTACGTCTATCATCGTTTTGGTACTTTTTTTTCCCTTCGGGGTGGTTTTATCTTTGCTCATAGTTCTAGAATCACGGGGAGGTGTTTTCTATAGCCAAGAGCGAATCGGAATCAAAGGAAAACCTTTTTATCTTTTAAAGTTTCGGTCGATGCGCCCTAACGCTGAGCTCGAGGGCAAGTTAACTGTGGGGGTTCGTGATCCACGCGTTACCCGAGTGGGGCTTTTTATACGAAAAAGTAAAATGGATGAATTTCCTCAGTTTATTAATGTCCTGAAAGGGGAGATGAGTGTGGTAGGTCCACGACCAGAGGTCATAGAATATGTAAATTGCTATTCCGAAGCCCAACGCTCGGTATTAGAATACAAACCCGGCATTACCGATTTAGCGTCGATAACCTACTTTGAGGAAAACCAATTGCTTGCGAAATCCAACGATCCGCAACGAACCTATATTGAAGAAATTATGCCGGAAAAAATTCGAATCAATTTGGAATATCAAAAGCAAGCTACGGTATGGAGTGATTTAGGCGTGGTATGGAAAACGGCGTTAAGAATAATAAAATAAGAATAGCTTATCCTATAGAAGTATGAAGAAAGGAACGATACTGATTTTAATAGTTTTCTGCGTATCTGTGGTTAAAGGGCAGTCTTCCATTTCGGATACGGTCAATCGAAGATTGTTACATAAAAATCATCTTGGTGCGCAACTTGGGGGGCCTAGTTTCCTTTCCATAAATTACGAGCATTTTTTTAATGAACATTGGAGTATTGAGGCTGGGGCAGGCTCTATTTTAGCAATTTCTGGGATTCATGCCCAAGGCCGTTATTACCTTGGATCTAAAGCAAAACCTACCACATTCGCTCCTTATGTGGGTGTGGCCATGGGCGCAGCTTCTATCATTGGTGGAGGAAGTTCAGGTGGGATTAATGGCTATGGAGCAGCCGTGGGTTATGTTCCGATCGGTATTCAATGGATGACTAAAAAGGGATCCGCTATTTCCATAGAAGTCGCAGGGATGTACTTGGATAACGAGCTCTTGCCTATGGGGGCGATTAGGCTTTATTCATCCTTACAGCCGCATTCCCGACAGGCCTCGCAACGGAATCGAGAACTGGAACCAAGAAAGGCATCGTACAAAAAAACCGGGAGGTATCGATTTGGACTGAACGTAGGGTCCTTAATAAAACCAGGGTTTTTATTACAAGGAAAGCCAGATTTTTATTTTTCCTCCAATGCCAATGCTGATGTTTTTTTTCAAAAAGATATTAGGGAGAAATTTTCGCTACGAATTCCTTTAAGGATTGGATTTAATGCTGCGTTTAATTGGCAAAGTAAAATCAACGAAGTGATGTATCGATCGGGTAATAAACTCATGATTGGTGACCTTGGCATTGAGCCCCTTTGGAACTTTTATCGAAAAAATAAGGGTGTAGGGTATTTTGCTGCTTCGCTCGTTGGGGGGATAGGTAGAAAAGTTAATAAGGTGCTGATAGGGAATCAATCCTCCGGAGATTATCAATACCAAAGTTCCGGAGGTTCCTATCCATATGTTAAATTCGGAGGTTCTTTGGGCGCGCAATGGAACCTTTCGCCATGCATACTACTTGGATTGGAATATGGGTTTTATGTGGCCAATAATGTGCAATAT
>JBJTWF010000195.1:0-5748 GCA_046081565.1 Flavobacteriales bacterium
GGGTTAATTTTAACCATTAAAAACAAACAAACCTCAAAACCTGAACCCCAGCCTTCACCTGTTACGCCAACCCCAAAGCCAACTCCACCGGCCCCAAAGCCAACTCCACCAACTCCAAAACCAACTCCACCGGCCCCAAAACCCACTCCACCAACTCCAAAACCAACTCCAAAACCGACTCCACCAGCCCCAAAACCGACTCCACCGGCTAAAAAATACTATACGATTAAAACGGGGGATAGCTTAAACAAAATTGCCGCTAAGAATGGCCTTACTATGGAGGAGCTCAAAAAGTTGAATCCGGGATTAAAAAGTGTTATTCACCCGGGGGAATCGGTTCGTATCAAATAAATTCGATGCGTATATCGGTTACTATAATTACTCTAAACGAAGAACGAAATATAGCAAGGTGCATCGATTCGATTCTACCTTTGGCGGATGAGGTTTTAGTAATGGACGCCGGATCAACCGACAACACCATTGCGCTTTGTCATGATAGAAACGTTACGGTAATTTCACAGCCCTGGTTGGGGTATGGCGCTCAAAAAAATAAAATTAATGCTTTAGCCACATCGGAGATGATTCTTTCGTTAGATGCGGACGAAGCGGTTTCGGAACGTTTGAAAGAGAGTATACTTAAACTTAAAAAGGACGGTAAAGTAGGTTATTACACCATGAATAGGTTAACCAACTACTGCGGGCAATGGATTCATTACTCTGGATGGAACCCCGACATTAAACTTCGTCTTTTTCCGAAGAATGCACGTTGGTCTGACGCCCTGGTTCATGAGGAAGTGTTGGTTCCAAAAGATGAAGTCATTACCCATTTGGAAGGTAGTTTAGAACATTATTCCTATTACTCGATGGAAGAACACCTTTCCAGAGCCAATCAATACTCGTCCTTAACGGCCCAGAAATATAATCAGCAAGGTCGAACATGCAGCGTTATTACCCCTTGGACGGCCGCCATCGGGCGTTTTGTTAAAATGTATTTCTTAAAGAAGGGATTTTTAGATGGACGCAATGGTTTTCATATTGCTCGTATAAGTGCGAAATCCAATTTCTTTAAATATTCAGAATTACGTCGTTTAAACAGGGAAAAGCGTTAGTATGAATCGGATTATCGTTTCTCGTACCGACAGTATTGGTGATGTGGCATTAACCCTACCCTTATGTAGATGGATCCGTGAAACCTTTCCTCATACCACCTTAGTTTTTTTATGCAAAGCGTATACAGAACCCGTGGTAGCCTGCTTTCAACCTGTGGATAGCATTATAACCCTTGAGCATTTGGCCCTTTTGGATGTTGAGGCACGAAATAATGCACTTAATGCTGACATGATTCTTCACGTTTTTCCAAACGTAACGATTGCAAAATGGGCTAAAATTGCGGGTATTCCATACCGTATTGGAACTAGCCATCGATGGTTTCATTTCCTATATTGCAATTATCGTCTTTCCTTCTCGCGAAAAACATCACCCTTACATGAAGCGATATTGAATTTTCAGTTACTAAAACCAATGGGATTAAAAAGCCTTCCTGATTGGGAGGAAATAAAAGACGTTGGCGCAGTTTTTCAGCCAAAGGAAAACCATGTTTTTCCCTTTAATCATTATCTTATAATTCATCCAAAATCGCAGGGTAGCGCCATGGAGTACCCCTTGGACAAGCATCGAGAACTGGCGGTTGCTTTGGTTGATGCGGGCTATCAAGTATTGATAACGGGTACCCACAAGGAACGGGAACTCGTGGAAGGATGTTTTGATGGAATTCACGGAATCCATAATGTAATGGGACATTTTTCCTTACCTGAATTCATCTCGCTAATCGATCAATCAGAAGGGGTTATTGCTTGTTCAACGGGGCCTTTACATTTGGCCGGGTCAATGAACCGAAAAGCTCTGGGGTTATTCTCCCCTCGAAAACCGATACATCCAGGGCGTTGGAAGCCGCTTGGATTACAATCAACCCCAATCGTTTACGATGAAGCGTGTGTTCGATGCCAGGGAGGAAACGTTTGTAATTGCATTCAAAACATTTCCGTTGAATCCATCATCAGTCATTTTTAAGCGATTGATTTTGACGGAAATTAGATTTCAAAAAGGGTTAAACGGCGAATGCCTATCTTTGTTACCACGATAGAATATGGAATATATACACAAAGACATTGAACAAAAATGGCAACAGTATTGGAAAGAAAACCAAACGTATAAGACCACCGAAGACGAAAATCGCCCTAAATACTATGTTCTGGATATGTTTCCTTATCCCTCTGGAGCAGGATTACATGTTGGACACCCATTAGGTTATATTGCTTCTGATATTTATGCTCGATATAAAAGGCTTTGTGGGTTTAACGTTTTGCATCCCATGGGCTTTGATTCCTTTGGATTACCGGCAGAACAGTATGCAATCCAAACGGGACAACACCCGAAAAAAACGACACAAGAGAACATTGCGCGTTATAAGGAACAACTGAACAAACTCGGGTTTAATTACGATTGGTCCCGAGAAATTCATACCTCAGACCCTTCTTATTACCGTTGGACACAATGGATTTTTGTTCGGTTGTTTAACAGTTGGTTTAATCCAGACACCCAACAAGCTGAGCCGATAACAACCCTTATAAAGCAATTCGAAACGCAAGGCACTTTTCGCCTTCAACATGGGTTTTTGACGGGTGATATAGAGCAAGAACCCAATGGGTTCACCGCCAGTGAATGGATGGGTTTTTCGGAACAGCGAAAAGAAGAAATTTTAATGCTTTTTCGATTAGCGTATTTGGGAGAGGCTTTTGTCAATTGGTGCCCAGCCTTGGGAACAGTCCTCGCCAACGATGAAGTAATTAACGGTTATTCAGAGCGGGGTTCACACCCGGTAGAACGTAAGTTGCTTAAGCAGTGGAGTTTGCGCATCACGGCTTATGCCCAACGGTTATTGGACGACTTATCCCTTGTAGATTGGTCGGAAAGCATTAAAGAGACCCAACGAAATTGGATTGGCAGAAGCGAAGGGGCCTCAGTCTTTTTTCCCTTAGAAGATGATTCGCTGTCGTTGGAAGTTTTTACCACAAGACCGGACACGCTTTATGGAGTATCTTATTTAGCGATGGCCCCCGAACACAATCTTATCTCTGACCTCACCACGGAGGATCAAAAAGAGGTCGTGGAGGCTTATGTTGAACGATCTAAAAACAGGAGCGAGCGAGAACGCATGGCCGATGTTAATTCGATTACAGGCGTTTTTACCGGGTCATATGTTAAGCATCCTTTTACGGGTAATAGCATTCCTATTTGGATTGCAGATTATGTGTTGGTGGGCTATGGTACAGGGGTAGTTATGGCGGTTCCAGCCCATGATGAACGAGATTACAAATTTGCAACCCATTTTAACCTATCCTTTACTTCCGTCATAGATTCCAAGACAAAAAACCAAGAAGAAACCCTTCCTTGGACAGAAAAGGACGGTGTAATGATTAATTCCGGCCACTTAAACAACCTCAATGTTAAAGACGCAATTCCAGAAGCGATTCGCTACCTGGAAGAAAAAAAATGGGGTAAAAAGAGGGTTAATTTCAGGCTAAGAGATGCGGTTTTTGGTAGACAGCGATATTGGGGAGAGCCCATTCCAATCTATTATAATGGAACAACACCTAAAACCCTTACTGATGAAGACTTACCCTTGACGCTGCCAGCGATAAACACCTACTTACCCACGGCAAAAGGAGACCCACCTTTGGGTAGCGCTGAAAATTGGAAACATCAGAACACATACGTATATGAACTTTCTACCATGCCGGGATGGGCAGGGAGCTCTTGGTATTTTATTCGTTATTTAGACCCTAGTAATGTTGAAAAATTTGTAGATCCTAAGAAAATTAATTATTGGAAAAATGTAGACCTCTACATTGGTGGGGCTGAACATGCGACAGGTCATTTGTTGTATGCGCGTTTTTGGACCAAGTTTTTATATGATTTGGAGTTAATACCCTTTGAGGAACCCTTTCAAAAAATGATTAATCAAGGAATGATTTTGGGAAGGAGTAGTTTAATTCATCGGGTTCAAGGCGAAAACCTTTTTGTTTCTAAATCGAAGAAAAATGAGTATGTTACGTCCCCAATTCATGTTGATATTTCCATGGTGAATAATGACGACTTGGATGTAGAAGCCTTTAAAGCATGGAGGCCTGAATACCAAGATGCACGCTTTGTTTCGGAGGATTCTGGGGCCTTTCTTTGTGATTTTGAGGTGGAAAAAATGTCAAAATCCAAGTATAATGTTCAAACGCCAGATGAATTGGTGGATCGGTATGGAGCAGATACCTTGCGAATGTATGAAATGTTTTTAGGTCCGATTGAGCAAAGTAAACCTTGGGACACCCATGGAATAACGGGCGTTTATTCTTTTTTAAAGAAGTTTTGGAAGCTTTTTTATCCCTCCGGATCTTTTGATGTTAAGGATTCAGCACCAACCCCAGAAAGTTTAAGAACTTTGCATAAGACCATTCGAAAGGTAACGGAAGACTTTGATCGTTTCTCATTCAATACAGGGGTTTCAACCTTTATGATTTGTGTAAACGAATTGACGGAACAACGGTGCCATTGCCGGGGAATTTTAGAACCATTGACCGTCCTACTTTCCCCCTATGCCCCGCACATTACGGAAGAGCTTTGGTATAAATTAGGGCATGAGGAAGGCAGTTTATATTGTCAATCTTTTCCCGTGTTTGACCCGAATTTTTTAACCCAAACCAATCACGATTACCCAATCTCCTTTAACGGCAAGATGCGATTTAAACTAAACGCTGAACTGTCCTTGTCCAAGGACGAATTAATTCAAAGGGTGCTTGAACATCCTGAGGCTCAAAAATGGTTAGAGGGGAAGAATCCAAAAAACATTATTGTTGTTCCGGGGAAGATTGTAAATGTGGTTCTGTAATGAGTTGAACCAAATCTTTAGAGCTTTTTACATGGGTAATCTTGTTGACAAGTAGGGCTTGATGGATGCCAATTTGTGCCCCTCCAGCCAACACTCGTAAGTCAGGAAATTGAGTCTTTAGTTGGTTAAAGTACCTTTGGGCAAACGCGCCTTCAATTGAGGTAAGCCAAGAAGTCACCAAACATGCAGGTTTTGTTTTCTCTATGCTTAGAACTAGCGCATCATAGGGTAGGCTTTGTCCAAGGTAAAACGTGTATATACCATTCGTTCGAAGAATATATTGATAAAACAAAAGTCCGATTTCATGCCATTCGTGCTCAGGGAGATATAGAAGAACGGGAGCATCTTTCTTTTCAGGGATTGGTAACCGAGCAATTTCAACGATAATTTTTTGTCGAATTAAATTGGAAATAAAATGTTCTTGGGCCGGGTTAATCGTACTGGTTAACCACATAACACCGATTCGCTCAAAAAATGGAATCAGGCATTCTGAAAAGGCTTCCGCTAACGAGGATGAACGAATAACCTCTTCTAAAACGGAATCAAACATGACTTCATCCATTTCAATTAGCGCTAGAATAAGTTTTTCTTGCGCGATACCCTTAGGCGTTTTCAGTTTGAATTCCGCCACTTTCAGGGCAATTTCTTTTTTAGAGAACTCAGCGATTCGCGAAATTTTTAATCCTGAATCAAGTAAAATGCGGATGTTCAACAACAACACCAACTCTTCGTCTGTGTATGTGCGAATTTTGGTTTCCGTTCGCTCAGGAATCAGTATACCATAACGCTGTTCCCATATCCGTAAGGTG
>JBJTWF010000196.1:0-20601 GCA_046081565.1 Flavobacteriales bacterium
ACCTATTTTAATTCCAAAAAAGAAGCCAACGATTACATTCGAAACCGAGGAGATTATTTTGGGCTTTGCCAGAAAATCAATGGCGTTTATCCAACCCAAGATGCCTGCTTTCATTATGCTATCAAACAATGCAACGGGGCTTGTATCGGGGAGGAATCGCCTAGCGTGTACAACGATAAAGTTGAAAAATTTATTCAATCCTTGAGGTATGACGAATCGTCTTTTTTTCTTGTGGATAAAGGCAGAAATAAAATGGAAAAAAGCTTGGTTTGGATTGAACAAGGAACCTATAAAGGGTACGGTTTTGCTCCTTATCATTTTAACCAGAGTAACCCAATCATGTGGAAACAGTATATCGAGATAAAAGACGAAAACCGAGACGTGCGATCCATCATTAATTTATACCTTCGAAAGGGTGAGGGATTTAAAATCGTAACCTTATGACGGGGACTTTAACGTTTCTTGGAACCGGCACATCCCAAGGCATTCCTATGCCCGTGTGCCGTTGCTCAGTTTGTCAATCCGATAACCCAAAAGACAAACGTCTCAGGAGCAGTGTCCTTATACAAATTCAAGGAAAAACGTTTTGTATTGATTCAGGTCCAGATTTCAGGTATCAAATGTTGCGGGAAAAGGTTAGCGCATTAGACGCCATCATTTATACCCACGAACACCGAGATCACATTGCAGGATTAGACGATGTACGTGCGTTTAATTACCTGCAGCAAAAGCGAATGCCGCTTTATGCACCCAGAGAAGTGGTTCTCGCCCTTCAAGATAGTTTTTCGTACATTTTCAAAGGGAATTACCCTGGAATTCCTCAGGTTGAAGTAATTGAAATCCAGGAAGATCCGTTTTCTGTGTTAAGCATCCCCTTTATTCCGATTCCTGCAATGCATCAAAACCTGAGGGTATTCGGATATCGTATAGGAAATTTAGCTTACCTCACCGACGCTAAAACGGTTCCTGAACCATCAAGAACTTTACTCAAGGGATTGGACACGCTGGTTATTAATTGCTTACATGAATCGCCCCATCCTTCCCACTTCAATCTAGAGGAGGCTCTTGTCTTTATCGAAGCGATACAACCCAAGAAAACCTATCTGACTCACCTATCCCATTTGTTTGGAAAACACGAAGACATTGTCACCAAGCTTCCGTCCAACGTGCTTCCTGCCTATGATGGATTAAAATTACCCTTTAACCTCCTTAATGCAACAAGATAAACATTAGTTTTGCGATACATGAATGAATTAAGGGTAGATGTGGAAACCTTATTGAAGGAAAAAAATCCGAGCCTTCATCAAAAGATGCCCCGTTTTGCAATCCGGTATCTTGAACGCATCATTCATCAAAAAAAAATCAATGCCTTCTTACAAGAATATGGTCATTTAAAAAACCAAGCTTTTTGTCAAGCCGTGATTGATTTCCTCAATATTCGAATCGCTTTCCATGGTATGGAACGCATACCCAAAACGGGACCTGTTATTCTGGTGTTTAATCATCCCCTCGGAGGCGTGGATGGCGTGGCCTTTATCGCTGCCATGAAGGATTACCGTATCGACTTATCGTTTTTAGTCAACGACATTCTTCTTCACATCACCCCGATAAGCGAGCTGTTCGTTGGTACCAATAAACATGGTACCAACAAAGGCGATAACCGCGCAAAAATTCGTGAAATGTTTTTTTCGGATCAAGCGGTATGCATTTTCCCTGCAGGAATGGTAAGTCGAAAACAGGGTCGCGTAATAAAAGACTTGGAATGGAAAAGAACGTTTGTAAGCTATGCTAGAGAAACAGGACATCCCATTTTACCTATTCATATTGAAGGAAGGCTTTCTCGCTTCTTTTACGGACTACATCGGTTTAGAACCATGGTTGGTATTAAAAGCACCTTAGAGATGCTTTATCTCGCTGATGAACTATACAAACAACGAGGAAAAACCATTACCTTCCGTGTAGGAACTCCTATCCATGTGTCGGAACATTATTCGGGGAAAAATGACCTCGAAACAGCCCAGGCGATAAAAGAAGTTTTATACCAAATACCAAACAAGCATGGAGAACATAATTCCTGAACTTTCAAAAAAGGAGATCAAGGATGAACTTGCACGAGCAGGCATGGTTCGTAAAACTAGGAAAGGTGAAAACGAAATCTATATCATCAACGATGTTCAAGCGCCTCATGTAATTCAAGAAATTGGTCGATTGCGTGAAATTACGTTTCGAGCCTCGGGAGGAGGAACAGGCAAGGCAGTGGATTTAGATGCATATGACCTTGGAGAATTTGCCTACCAACAATTAATTGTATGGTCTCCTGAAGACGAGGAGATCATTGGTGGGTACCGCTTTGCCTTTTGCAACAAAGCAATGGATTCTTTGGGAAACATTCATTTATCTACTACCCAATACTTCGATTTTACTGATCGTTTTGTGAAGGATTACCTCCCGTATACCATTGAATTAGGTAGAAGCTGGGTTCAACCGAACTTTCAGCCCACCGTTAACCCGAGAAAGGGGTTGTTTGCCTTGGATAACATCTGGGATGGATTGGGTGTCCTCGTGCGCGAACATCCTGAAATCAAGTATTTTTTTGGAAAGGTTACCATGTATCCGAATTATGATACCACAAGTCGGGATTTTTTATTGCATTTTATGCACACCTATTTTCCTGACAAGGAAGGCTTAATGAAACCATTCCATCCCCTGGTTCAGGAATACGACTATTCCTATCTTGAACAGCAATTACGAGGGTTAGATTTTAAAGATGGATTCAAGGTGCTAAATACGTTAATCCGTGAAAAAGGAGAATTTATCCCTCCCCTAGTCAATATTTACATGAACCTTTCAAGCACTATGAAAACCTTTGGTACCGCTGTTAACCCCGAATTTGGAGGGGTAGAGGAAACTGGAATACTTATTACCATTGCGGACATCTTCGACGAAAAGAAAGAACGACACATGAGGTATTAACCAAGCGTGATTCTAGTGCAACCAGTTAAATTTCGTTAACCAATCCTCTAAGTTTTCAACCCCTGTCTTATTCATAATGCGTTGTTTTAATCTCCCGATGGTTACATCGACATGAGCGACGTTGAGTAACCGAGCAATACGCGCAGAGGGAAGACCGTAATAATATTTCATTTTTAAAATCAAGGCATCTCGTTTACTTAAATGGGTCAAGGCCGATACCATGGCCCCAAAATAATTTGGCTCGCCCTCTGGTTTGTCTGCACCATAGGATTCATCTGAATAATTGGAGCGAATAAACGATGTGCGCTCCTCAGGAATCAAGCTAATTTTACGTTTACCATTTTTTTTTCGCAACATGGAAATACAAAAATTGGATACCACTGCTTTTAACCAAGACCGGGTATTAAATAAATCAACCTCATCAGAATATTTGTCACAAAGAATTTTATATAAGTGAAGTGAAAATTCTTGATAAACATCGAATACCTCCTCTCCCTCAAATTTTAAGCGAATTTGAAAGATAAAAAAAGACTGATAACGGTTTAAAATCTCCGTAAATATTACGTCAATTTGTTTTTTATTCTCCATGTTATCCTAATTCGAATTGGGAAGGATGTCCACATAAATACTCCAAAGTTTCAGGTAAAATACCCTCTCCTAGGCTCGATTGTACAAACGCATTTACATTGGGTTCAACCGCCTCAAAAAATACTTGAGGTTCACGTATAAGATAGGTCGGGATATTATTTTTTTTCAAGGATAATATTAAACCCGCCAGTTCTTTTCTCATATCCATAGCGACCATACCAACGGGATATATAAACAACACCCCTAAAAGGGCATTGGACTCAATACCTGCTCTTATCGTTCCCGATACCATCCATTCGGTTGGATCACCGACCAGTACATGGGAACACGATGGATCCATCCACTGCAAGGCACTTTCCTTTATCCTTAGTTCATCATAGGAATCACAGGGAATTGTTCCTAAAGACGAATGTAAGAGGAAGGGCAAGCGTTGCTCTCTAATACCGGGTTGGACAAAAGTATACGTATCAAACGTTTGGGTCGCGGTTTCCCCTAGGTGCGCTACAGCGTGATTTCCAACGAACAATATTTGTTTATTATGGCTAGATTCCATGAATGATTTTCTATATTTAACCTCTAAAAGTATGCAATTTAAATCACAATATTTCGTTGAAGGCGCCGCATGTTAAAGTTCCTTAGTCCCCTGCTATTTTTTGTTGCTTTTTGGTCTACATCTGTTCTCGCTCAACAAGGCGGCAAAAACGTATTTAGTTTTTTGAACCTCCCCACAGGGGCCCGTATTACAGGGCTTGGAGGGTATGCTTCGGCGGTTGCAGATAACACATTAGATTTTGGCATTTATAATCCTTCCTTGGTTTCCGAGCCCATGGATGGGTCCTTTTCAGTGCAACAATGCTTACTCCCTTCGGGAATTAATTTTGGCAGTTTTGCCACTGCTTTTAAAACGAAAAAAGGATTAATCCTCCCCTACCTTCGATATGTTAACTATGGAACCTTTCAAGGGTATGACCCCACCGGAAACCAAACCAACACTTTTGGGGCACTGGACTATCAAGTAGGATTCAGTTATTCCTTCCCTATGAATAAGTACTTTCGCCTAGGGGTAAACAGTGGAATCATTGGTTCGCATTTAGAGTCCTACTCATCCTATGGAGTCTCGGGTAGCTTTGCTGTGCAATTTCAACATCCCAACGAATTGCTTCACGCCACCTTGTTAGCGAGGAATATTGGTATTCAAGCCAAAGGGTATACTTCCGGCAATGCCTTTAACCCCTTACCCATCGAAATCCAAAGCAGCGTAAGCTTAAAATTGAAACACGCTCCTTTGCGCTTCACAGCCATAGCCCACCATTTAAATCAATGGAAGATTGGTTACTTTGACCCATCCATTCCCCCTAGCATTGACGCGCTTACTGGTGATACCATTCCCCCTCCAAGCATAGGATTTGTTGAGCAACTGGGCCGCCACTTAGCGATACAAATGGAATTGGTAACTAAAGGCGTTTTCCAGTTGCGATTAGGATTTGATTTTCAACGAAGACAAGAATTGAAATTAGAACAGATACCAGGAATTTCCGGAATGTCATTGGGCGTAGGTCTTCATTTTAGAAAGTTAAAAATCGACTACGGATTTATGTTTTTCTCAAAAGCGGGAATCAGTAATTCCATTGGACTGAGCACAAAATTCGGGGATTGGAAAAAAAATTAGGTCAACGCTAAAAAGCGTAAATCCGTCTTGGCTATTTTCTGAACTTGATTCCATACCTGGTCCCAGGTTACTTCTATCCGATCCGACGTTTTCAAAAGGGCTCCGTCCTTTCGCAACACCACCGTGCAAATAGGTGTTTCGTCTTTAACTTCTAACACCACTAAGCAAAAAAGTCCAAGTACCATGGCCATGCTTTTTGCGGGCCTATTTTCCAAGATTACTCCTTCTGGATTTTGCACGGTCAGCGCGCCCATTTGTAGGCCAATTCTATGTACGACTTGTGTTTTTTCTTCTTCCGACATGGAAGAAAACCAAGGAATTAAGGAAGCCAACTCATGCCAATCGTTGGTATTCAAAGCTACCCTAGAAAAGGATTGGCCTTTCTTTAGCTGATAAAGCCAGAATCGCATAAGAATTACTAAGGTAATCGTAATTACTACGCCTAATATTTTGGCAATCTGAGGAAGAGAAATCAAAAGAAAAACAAAAACAAGCACTAACGTTGTTAGAAAAAAAACCAACCAGGGGAGGAAAGCGAAGCGTTTAACGTGCATTATTTTTTCGAGTCGTCAGCTATCCATTTATCGTTGAACATTTCGCCTCGAATGATAACGGTTTTAGTTCGAGCGTATTCTTCGGCTGCCATTAACATCTGCTCTTTAGTATCTCTTCGTATAAGTATGGAACTGGAACCCGGAACTTTAAGTTCGATGTAAAATCCGTTTTTCAATCGCGCCGGTCTTGTTGGTGGTCTACCCATGGTAATAATTGAATTTTATACAAAATAAACATAATTTCTTGGATTTAGTTCGAAAATACTTGACTATTTAACCTTACTGGCTTACTATTGAAATATAGAAATCAAAGGAATAGCGTATTTTTGCCCATGATTTCGTTGGAAAAATTGGGATATTTCCTACCCCAAGGTTATTTATTTTCTGAGGTGAGTTTGCAAATCAACCGGGGGGATAAAATTGGATTGGTTGGAAAAAATGGTGCAGGAAAATCAACCATATTACGCTTACTTACGGGACAAATTCAACCCTCCGAGGGTAAGATTAATTTACCGAAGGAATTAAAAATTGGACTCTTATCGCAAGATATAAAAATAGAAACTTCCCAAACTGTTTTTGAGTACTTAGTCACTTCAAATCAAGTGCTCACGCTGCTGAATGAAAAAATTGAGCAAATCAACGAAGCGTTAACCACGCGAACCGACTACGAATCGGATTCCTATTTGGCACTCCTCGACGAATTGTCGGATTGCAACCAGTCCTTTCAAATACACGACGGGTACAATTGGGAAGAAAAAATCATGTCGGTGTTGGAAGGTCTTGGATTTGACAAAGAAGAAGTTTATCGTCCCTTAGATACCTTTTCTGGAGGATGGAAAATGAGAGCAGAATTGGCAAAAATTCTTGTAAATGAACCGGATGCTTTGTTGTTGGATGAACCAACAAATCACCTTGACATCTTATCCATTGCCTGGTTGGAAAATTATCTTCAACGCTTTGCAGGTGCGGTAATTCTTATTTCTCATGATCGGCTTTTTCTGGATAATGTTACAAAACGTACATTGGATATCAGCATGGGAAAAGTGGTTGATTATCCCTTCGGATTTTCGAAATATAAAACCCGAAGAGAGGAGGAAACGGTACGCTTGGAACAGGCAAAAAAACAGCAGGACAAGGACATCAAACAGACCGAAATGCTTATCGAAAAATTTCGAGCAAAACAGTCCAAGGCAGCTTTTGCACAGTCGCTAATTAAAAAATTAGACCGCACAGAACGTATTGAAATTGAGAAAGATAATTATGGGGGGATGCGCGTAAGATTCCCCTTAAGTGTGCAACCGGGGAAATGGGTATTGAACATGGATGGGGTAGGAAAAAGTTATGAAAAACCGTTATTTCGATCCGTTTCTATTTCAGTTGGACGAGGTGAAAAAATTGCATTGCTCGGTCCGAATGGTGTCGGAAAATCCACCTTATTGAAAGTCATTATGAACCAAATTACCTTTGATGGAACAGTGGATTATGGTCACAACGTAAGCATTGGGTATTTCGCTCAGGATCAAGCCGAAAAATTGGACCCCAACCTAACAATCTTCGAAACCGTGGATCAGGTTGCAAAAGGAGAAATACGTCAACAAATTAGAAGCCTTTTGGGCACCTTTTTATTCAGCGGGGAAGATATTCAAAAAAAGGTAGGGATCCTTTCAGGTGGGGAGCGCACTCGGTTAGCGCTATGTCAAATGCTGTTAAGTCCTTCCAATTTTTTAATTCTTGACGAACCCTCAAACCATTTAGATATTCCATCGAAAGAAATTCTAAAAAACGCCCTCCTCGCATATGAGGGCACGTTTTTGATTGTATCCCATGACCGTGAGTTTTTGTCTGGTCTGACAAATCGTATTTGGGATATTGAAGAACAACAGCTCAAAATACATCATTTTGAACTTGCGGAGTACCTTTCCTACAAAGCGCCAAAAGAAACTAAAAGCATGGAGAAAAAGAGTACTCCCTCACCAGAAGCAAAAACCGAATCTCCGAGTCAGCCCAAGGATAAAACGCTTCAGAAAAAAGTACAACGGGTGGAAAGCCTCATTGAGGCATCAGAACGTAAAATAGCTGAACTTGAACATTCGCTCGCGGAAACGCATTACGATAGCGAAACGTATCCTGTGCTCTTAACTTCTTATGAAAGCGAAAAAAATATGCTCGACGGGTTAGTTGCAGAATGGGAATCCTTGCTAAACGATTAATGGTATTTTCTTCGGTTTCGCCGTTTATCTCGCTTCACTTTTCGACGGTCACGCTTTAGGATTTTTCGCATCGGTTTACCTTGGTGCTTAAAATGGTTTTGATACGCTTTTTTGGCTAATTTGCGCTTCTTACGTTTTTCCTTCTCGTATTGCTTCCATTGTTGCTTTTGAAAACGAACTTCTGAACTTTTGGAATCGTTTGTGCTTTTACAGGCCACAAATACGCCAAATATTACCAATGAGCATAGAAGAATGGTCTTTAAAACAATTCGCATTAATTCCTTACCTTTGAATCATGCGCTTACGAAGTTTAGGGTGGTTAGTTACTATAGTGCTTTTCTCAGCATGCCATAAAAACAATCAAAATCCTGTTCCGAATATTCCGTTGGACGTAACGATAGACTTGGGATTACCAAGCTACATGAGCCTACAAGGGGTTGGCGGGTACACTTATGTGAACGGTGGGTCAAAAGGAATCATTGTATACCGGCGTTCCATTGGGGAATTTGTAGCGTTTGATCGACATTCTCCAGCAGACCCAGAGGGGAGTTGTTTGCAGCCCCTTTATCCCGATGCCAATAATTTTCTTGAATTAATAGATTCTTGTAACAACGCACGTTTTTCCCTCTACGATGGATCTCCCATCTTAAACTCAAGCTTTGGACTAAGGCAATATGCCACCCAATTTAACGGTTCGAACTTACTACGAATTTACAACTGAAATGAAAGAAATTACGGTAACTATAATTGATCGATTGGGCGAAGCACACCACTTAGTTGGACCTACGGATATGAATATGAACATCATGGAACTCTGCAAAGCGTATGAACTTCCCGTGCTCGGTGAATGCGGAGGAATGGCCATGTGTGCTACGTGCCAAGTTTACTTGGAATCGGACACACCACTTCCAGAACAGAGCGATGCGGAATTGGATATGTTAGACCAAGCGTTTCATGTACAATCCAATAGCCGTTTAGGATGTCAAATCCACCTCGAGCCAGCGAATGATGGTATTACCTTACGTCTTGCCCCGGAATCGTAGAGAATTATTTTTTTAGGTTAGCGGGAATTTTACATACAGGAATCGGAATCATTTTATGTTGATTCGCTTTATTTAGAGCGCGATAAATGCGCAATACTTCTTTTTGCCGTTGGCTCAGGTCTTTTTCAACCCCTTCAAATTCCATCGCCCATTCCAATTCCGGATAGCTTGCCCCAAGCTGGTCTTCATCGGTGCGATCCTCTCCCCATAAACCATCAGTGGGTTTCGCCTTAATTATTTCCTCTAAAACGCCTATCTGTTTTGCCAATTGCCATACTTGGGATTTGGTCAGATCGGCAATCGGACTTAGGTCTACTCCCCCATCGCCATATTTGGTGTAGAATCCGACGCCAAAATCTTCAACCTTATTCCCAGTTCCAACCACTAAGCAACCATGGGCTTGAGCGATGGCATACAAGGTCGTCATTCGGAGACGAGCACGCGCATTGGCCATGGACAAATCATGTTGAGCCACAGGACTTTGCAAGGACGATTTAAACGACTGGAATACGTCTGACAACGGAATATCGAAGCACAAGATATTGGCAAATTGATTCTTCAATTTTTGCATATGCCTTTCCGCCCTTTTCTGTTGGTTTGGGTCTTGAAAAATAGGAAGACTAACGAGGATAGTTAACTTACCTGTTTGTGCGCATAGCGTTGAAGTCAAGGCTGAATCTACTCCACCCGAAATACCCACCACGAATCCTTTGGTATGTGCCTGTTCGCAATATCCTTTTAACCAATCAACGATGTGTTTTCCAACCTCCTTCACATTAGAATAAAATGGACAATTTGATGATGAGTTGGTTTTGCCTAGCCTTTTGATAGAAGTACTCACCTGAGGCATTGGAAAGGGTATAATTGTCCTGAATGGCTCTAAAATGCAGCGGGGTTAAGCCATAATAAAAACCAATTTCAGGCACCAAGGAAGTTGAGCCTGCGAAATTCCATTCTGCACCGGCAGAAAAACCAACGGATCCTTTATAGAAGAATTGATCGCCAAAGGACTTCATATTCGCATTTTCTTTTGCCACATTGAAGATACCATTGGCATCGGCTTCGAAACCTCGATCATTAATCCGCTGGGAGACCATTACACTGTTTCGCACGCCAAACTTTCCGAAAATAGTCCAATCTCCGATGGGATCCATTCGAAATAACATCATCAGGGGAACCGCAAGACCAACGGTGTTAAATTGTCGATCCGTAAGGTAATAGGCGGTGCCACCTAATTCATCTTGATGAAGAATATTAGCTCCTGCATACCGATAAAATACAGAATCCGAAGTTCCAGTGTAATTGAGTTTGGTGAATTCAAATTCAAATCCTGTAGATACCCCAAGGTTCGGATTGCTCGCAAAACTCGTGTTGAAAATCATCCCGACGGATAAATCGTGGTTGAAAGGCGAAGGAGTAAAATAGGAATCTGCAGTTTTTACAAAGTTGGGAGAAAAATTCCCCGTCATACCTGCTTTTAATTTCTTGGTTTTTGATTCTTGTCCACGAACCACAGAGACGGCACAAACCAAAAGAAGTCCCGAACAAATTAAAGATAGATTTTTCATAGGCTTTGATATTGTCGTAATTTTACAAAGTTAAAAATATTACGGTTCCAAGATGATTCGTGTCACAAGCCTCATAATAATTTTCATTGCTGTATCTTGCGGAAAGGATTCCACGAATAAAAATAGCCAATCCTCACCTACCCTGTTGAAAAGTTTTGACATGGATCAGGCCTTTTTCAAGGCCATTGAGAAAAATGAATATCGAAGCTATTATGATGCCTTGTATCGATTGGATTCCAATATATCCCTTGTACTGTTTCAAAACTGCTATCAAATCCATGCCTCAAACGATACCGCATTCACAAACCAAATGAACCGCCGATTTCCAAACGCTTGGCAACCCGATGGAAGAGAATTACAGGCGGATATTCAGCACGTCATCCAACGAAAAAAAATCCAAACCGAATTGACTGATGCCTTTAAGAAATTAAAAACCTTCATTCCATCCAAACCCATCCCGTCCCAAATCCTTTTCCTTTATTCCGACTTTGGTATATTCTGCTTTAGTACAGAAAAAACCGTAAGCATTGGCCTTGAGAATTTTCTAGGCGATGCCTCGCAAGTCGTCAAAAAAATCAAGCTATATCCTTGGCTTAAAAAGAAAATGAAACCAGAATTTCTTTGTCCGAGGGCTATTCATAATTGGCTAAATGCTCATTATCTTCCAGAGGGAAATGAAAACATTGCAAGCGAGATGATTCGTTGGGGTAAACTACTTTATATCACATCACAAGTACTGCCGGAAACCAGAATAGGCCATATCCTAGCCCAGAACGATGAGGACATGGTGTGGTTAGTGCTAAACGAAAAGATAATTTGGAATTATATCCTAGACCAAAAACTATTGTATGATAACCGAGAAGAAACCACTAGGGATTTACTGGCCGAGGCTCCTTTTTCGCTCGGGAAAATGGGGGTCCCCGATCGTACAGGACAATTTATTGGGTATCAAATGGTTCGTGAATTCATGCAAAAGAACTCGATTACCCTCCCGGAATTATTGAACACTCACTATCTTAAAATCGTTCAACAGTACAGTCCTCCAAAATAGAAGTAAAACATGAAAAACGAATCAAAAATAGAGTTAACCGTTACGTTGAACGAGAACAATGTGCCTGAGTCCATTCATTGGGATGCACCTGAGGCTGGACAAATCCAATCGAAAGCGGAAGCCTTTTTTCTCTCCTTGTGGGACCCTAAAGAAAAAAACACCCTCCGTATTGATTTATGGACGCCACAAATGACGGTTGAAGAAATGAAACAATTTTTTCATCAAACCTTATTAACCATGGCCGATAGTTTTGAAAAGGCTACCGGTGAAGCAACGATTTGTGAAGACTTAAGAGATTATTGTTACCATTTTGCGGATAAAATGAATATTCTTCCTCGCGAATGATTTTAGAGAAACTCCAAACCAGGTACGAGCATCCCGTACAATATTACTTACCCGATGGTTCGAATTTAAACGAGCGCATTGGTACATCAGTGAGTCTTCAATTTACGGGGAATATCGTTTGTAAAAAATGTAATAATGCTACGAAAAAATCCTTTGGAGAAGGATTTTGCTACCCATGCTTCCTTTCGGCACCGGAAGCGAGTCCATGCATTTTGCATCCTGAATTATGCGAGGCCCATCTCGGAAAGGGACGGGATGTTGCTTACGAAGAAAAAAACCACAATCAACCACACTTTGTGTATCTAGCAGCAACGGATCAAGTGAAGGTGGGAATCACGCGCGTTACTCAAATGCCTACCCGTTGGATAGATCAAGGCGCCAGAGAGGCTATTATTTTGGCAGAAACTCCAAACCGATACCTAGCGGGCGTTTTAGAGGTAGCGCTAAAGGAAACGTATAGCGATAAAACGAATTGGCAAAACATGCTCAAGGATCTACAACTAAACCCGATCGATTTGGTTGCTGAAAAATGGGAAGCATTGGAACAACTGCCAGAAGATTTAGGGCAGTATTTCACCGAAGATGAGACCCTTTATCCATTCACTTATCCCGTATTAGGTTATCCAGAAAAAATTGCCTCGCTAACCTTGGATAAGGAACCGAATATACGTGGAATATTGACGGGTATCCGAGGGCAATATATATACATTGACCATTACTTGGTGCTTAATATCCGCAGGCATACGGGTTATGAAATTGAATGGAAATAGGATGGTACGAATAATTCGCGCATTTCTGGATTTATTTTACCCCTTGGTTTCTAAATTAATGGACAAGACAACCTACTACTATGCCGCGGCGGGTTCAACAAATTTAGTGCTGGGATGGTTGATATTTGGCCTTTTGGACTTTTACGTATTCAAACATAACATTACATGGCTTCCCCTCTTCGATCACCCCGTGCACAGTTACACGATCGTTGCCGGGATTTGTGCTGTTTTTAGCTTTCTTTTCGGCTTTACCATGATGCGTTATGTAGTATTTACTGAAAGTCAGCTCAAAGGCAGGGTACAGTTTTTCCGATACGGGTTGAGTGCCTTGATTTCTGCTACGGTAAATTGGATTCTCATTAAGTTAATGGTTGACGCTTTCGCATGGAATGCTTCCCTGTGCAATGTTTTCGCTTCCGTGGTGGTAGTAACCATTAGTTACTTTTTACAGCGTAAGTTTTCTTTTAAATAGTGAGGATTTATAAACGTCCCGTTCCCATTACGTACTTGCAACCTGCCGATACACCTCATCCAATTGCTTGGCGACCGCTGCATAACTAAAATGTTTGAGGGCATAAGCACGAAGCTTTTGGGGGTCAAAAGGTTTTCCATTTAAGCGTTCCAACATCGCTAGGGTAAGTTGCTCCTCGTTGCGTGGCTCGATGAGGATACTATTTTCGTCGTTGGCGAACTCAGGAATTCCATTTACCGCAGTGGCAATCACAGGAATACCGCTCATCCATGCTTCGGGAATCACACAGGGGAAGTTTTCAAAATTACTAAACAAAACGAGGCCTTTACAACGGCAAAGGAAGGCCGCAATTTCCTGGGTCTCCATGGTTCCATGAAAAAATACGAATCGGTTTAGCAGCCCCAATTCATTCGCTAAAGCTTTGGCTTTTGTTGCATCCCCATCGGTGATAATGTGAAATTCAAAATCTGGTGTTTTTTCTGACAATCGGTGCACCGCACGCAACATTCCATGCACATTCTTGGCGGCTTCATACAAGGTAGAAACATGCACCAATCGCTTACTTCCCTTAGCCTCTTCGGATAAAACAAAGAGGCCCTCGTTTACTACATTAGGTAAAACGGTATAGGAAATTCCCGCTAAACGCTTAATCCGTTCTCCTAAATTAGCACTAACGGGCAAGATGCCTTGTGCGTTTTGGTAAACAGGAATCATGCGGCGAAGTATCCAATTCGGATAGGCATTGGGTCCTTCGTGCAAACCGCTGGCATGTTCGGTAATCACATAAGGCGTGGTTGGAAAGTATCGTTTTAACCATAAACCCATAGGAAATACTACGTTCAAATGCACCAAGTCTGGATCTCCTTTCATACGACGAAAGGTACTTACCCCAAAAGCAAAGGCGCGGTTCCATTGAACAAACTGACGAAGCCTACGGAAAACACCTTTTGCTTTTGGGTAATAAACCCGTAATTCGGTAAGGGCTCCTACTTGATTTTTTTCGATTACTAGCGCCCCTCCCGATCTTGGGTGAAGGGAAAGGGTAGTTATGTTATGATGTTTGGATGCTGCCTCGGCATGTTTCTGTATAAAATTACCCAACGTTGGGTTTGTTGTACTCGGGTACCATGAGGCTAAAAACAATACATTCTTTCTTGAATTCATTAGGCTAAAGCAACAGCAAAGGCAGAATATACTTGTTCCAATGCGAAATCAACTTCTTCTTTCGTCGTGTACCTTGAAAAAGAAAAACGAACATTCGGACGGCTCATATCAGCTCCAATACCCTCTAGTACATGGGAACCTTTTGTCGCACCAGAGCTACAAGCACTTCCACCGCTAACGGCAACGCCTTTCAAGTCAAGGGTAAATAGCAACATACTCGCTTTATCTGTTGCTGGAAAGCATGCATTCAATACCGTATAAAGTGAACCTTCGGGTGAGGTATCTCCGTGAAATAAAAGATCGGGAAAGTGGGCTTTCAACCGCTCCATCATATAGGTTTTTAACCCTTGTACATGTACTTGATGCGCTTGTACATCCTCATAGGCTAAATCAAAGGCCTTTGAAAGTCCAACGATTCCTGCAAGATTCTCTGTTCCTCCACGAAATCCGCGCTCCTGGGCCCCACCTAAAATCATAGGGGTCATTTTTATCCCCTTATTTACATACAAGAATCCAATTCCTTTTGGTCCATGAAACTTATGAGCGGCACAGGTAATAAAATCAATATCCAAGGCTTTCAAATCAAAGGTATAATGCCCCATAGTTTGTACCGTATCGGAATGAAAATATGCCCCATTTGTTCTACACAAGGCAGCCACCTTTTCCAAAGGTATTAAGGTAGCAATCTCGTTGTTAGCATGCATCAAAGAAACGAGCGTTGGAATAGGTTCTTTTAACAGTGCCTCTAATTCCGACAAATCGATATGCCCTTGCGCATCAAGGTTTAAGTTATGTAACTCAACCTTAAATCGATCGCGGTACATTTCCACCGTATGTCCGACGGCATGGTGTTCTATCGAGGTGGAGATGATGCGCTTCACCCCTAATTCTTGGACTGCAATGTGACAAGCCAAGTTATCGGCTTCCGTGCCCCCCGAAGTAAAAAAGAGCTCTGAAGGCTGACAATTAAGGTGTTTCGCTATGTTTCGGCGGGAAGTTTCAATTATTGCTTTGGAGGCACGTCCATAAGAATGGGTAGAAGATGGATTTCCAAACTGATTTCGTAACACGTCACACATTGCATCCACTACTTCAGGCGCCATCGGTGTTGTGGCTGCATTATCTAAATAAACCCGCATTTTATTTGTTTTTGCGAAGATACAAAATCAAATTCTTTCTTACCTTCGTTATCATGAAACCGATTTGCCTGATTATTCTATTAATTATTGGAATTCAAGCCTCTGCCCAAGAATTCAGAACGTACAATCCTGCAGGAATGCTCTCATTAGGAGGTCGAACCACGGTGAGTTTATTCAACGACCATGAAAATGAAATGACCGGAACCGGTGTTGGGGGGCAATTTCGCTTACGATTTTCTGATGCCGTGAACACGGATTGGTTTTTTGATTACATCACCAGTGACATCTTAAATTATGCGCATCGCACTGATTATCACATTGGATGGAGTGTCTTGTATTATCCGATAAACCACCTCCCCTATTACCATCAACAGGAGGATTTTAAACCTAAATTACGCCCATATATTTTAGCTGGCCATTGTTTTGATTATTCAAAGATTGAAGCAAAGGTTAGTCCGTTGGATGGACCCATGTCGGCCGAACGTTGGAGTTCTGCAGTACAAGCCGGTTTGGGAACACACCTGGAATTATCTCCAAGGTTTGATATTTCTCTTACCGGACAGTATATGATACATTTAGGTAATCACATTGAAACCGACTATGATTTTGCTACGGGTATGCTAAGTTTTCACGAACATAAAGGAACATCCTTAGCAGGGCACCTATTGATCACCTTAAGTTTAAACTATAAAATTGCCAAGCTATGGGGATTCACCAGAAGATAATAACCATATTCTTGCTTCTAAATTCGGTAGTTTTTAGCCAAGGTAAGCCTAGCTATTTCCAACCCTCTTTGCTTCGTGCGAGCGCTACGATTGCCCCTACTCGCTTCTATATGCAACAAACCACTGTTGCATTTATCCATGGGTTTGTTGAGTACGTTTTAGAACCCAACATCAGTGTACATGGCGAAGCAAACGTTATGGCTCCAAATGGAAAACTGTTGTACACCAATTCACCCGAAAAATTTCCACGTAACTTTACCTCAATCTATGCTGGGTTTGGTTATCACCTCGGTAAGAGGAATTGGAAACTTGATCTTCATGCGGAACCGGGAATTGCCATTTCAGAAATGGCTCAACAACCTTTTTTGATTGTTCCTGTAGCATACCAATGGAGTATTAGCCCCTCGTATATGCTAAAAGGTGGTACAAGTTTTTATTTTTCAAAATACTGTCACTTTTTCGCGGAAATAAATTACAGCAACGGGTGGATTCGAAAAACACCATTAACATCTGTTTCCATCGCCCAATATGGTATAAGTGCTGGACTCGGATTTCACGTACTCACGAGAAAAAGATAAAATTTCGAGCTTACTTCAATGTACTCGGACAGACATAAGCCGTCTTGGGAAGTGACGTTTTAGACAAGGCACTAAATCCTCCAATAACATCTTTTACATCGCTATACCCTCGAGCTTTCAAGATCGATGCTGCAATCATACTTCGGTAGCCCCCTGCACAATGAAGCACTAAGCCCTTGTCTTTAGGAAACTCCGCCATTCGTTCGTTAATGAAATCCAAGGGAATGCTTGGAACATCTGTTAAATGTTCTGCATCGTACTCGCCAGGCTTCCGCACATCGATGAGTACTTCATTTTCTGCTAATCCTTGTTCAACTTCAGAAGCCTCTAGGCGATGAATGGTGTCTAGTTCTCCATCCCACGCGTGGATACCTCCGTCTAAATAACCCAATACGTTATCATATCCTACTCTTGATAAACGTTGTACTGTTTCTTCTTCCTTTCCTTGGGAAGTTATTAAAACAATGGGTTGCGTTACCGTCGGAATCAAGGCACCTACCCATGGAGCAAATTGTCCTTCCAATCCAATAAAAATACTTCCTGGAACAAATCCTTGGGCGAACTCAGCCGCAGGACGCGTATCCAAGAGTAACACATCGTCGTCCATTGCACTTATCATTTCAGAACTTAAGGCGGTTAAGCCTTTGGAAAGAACTGCCTCATAAGGTTGATATCCCAATTTATTCATGGCAACGTTTTGTCCGAAATATGCTGGTGGAGGCAATAATCCATCGGTAACCTCTTGGATGAACTCCTCTTTGGTCATGTCTGCCCGTAGTGCGTAATTGGTTCGTTTTTGGTTACCCAAAGAATCAAACGTTTCCTTCGACATGTTTTTACCACAGGCACTCCCCGCGCCGTGGGCCGGGTAAACGGTGATGTCATCTGCTAGGGGCATAATCTGATTTCGCAAGGATTCGAATAAGGTGCCTGCTAATTCTTCTTGAGTCATAGACGCTGCCTTTTGCGCCAAATCTGGTCGCCCCACATCACCTATGAATAAGGTGTCTCCCGAAAACAAGGCGGTTTCTTTTCCTTCTTCGTCAATCAATAAATAACAGGTAGATTCCATGGTATGCCCAGGGGTATGAAGTACTTTAATGCGACACCCTCCAAAGGTTAGTATTTCTCCATCCTTAGCTGAATGGAATTCAAAACTTGGGGCAGCATTTGGACCATAAACAATAGGCGCGCTGGTAGCTTTGGAAAGATCTAAATGACCTGATACGAAATCAGCATGAAAATGCGTCTCGAAAATATACTTCAAAGTCACCTTATCAGCAGATAATCTATTCAAATACGGTGCTGTCTCACGCAACGGATCGATAATAATAGCTTCACCATTGGAAACAATATAATAAGCACCTTGAGCCAAGCAACCGGTGTAAATCTGTTCAATTTTCATAATACAAAGATACGTTAAAACTAATGTGACACAGGGGAAGCGAAAAAGAGTTCTTTAACAATAATATAAATTCCCATGACTAAAACAAACCATCCAAATCCAACTTTTAATCGTTCGCCAGCAATGCGTTTAGTAAAGAATGAACCCATAAAAATCCCAATAATTGCCAATCCTGAAATTGATAATAACAAGGGCCAATCCATAGTGGTTTTACCTAAATCTCCCGTGAAACCAATTAATGACTTTGCAGCGATTATTAACAAAGAGGTTCCCACAGCTTGTTTCATCGGTAGTTTACTCAAAATAACCAGGGCAGGAATAATTAGAAAGCCTCCGCCAGCACCAACCAATCCGGTAAGCACCCCAACAATTCCTCCTTCAAATAATATAAGGGGATAATTAAATACCTGTGGCCCTACTGAATTAATAGAATTTTTAGGTTTTCTAATCATAGAAACAGAGGCAAACACCATGAGTACTGCAAAAAGCAACATCATTAAGAGTGGCTTCGTCAGTTGAAATTCTCCTATGGAAAGCACCACCTTCGGAATTAATGGAACCAGAAAAGAACGTGTAAGAAATACAGCAGCGATGGAGGGCGCCCCGAAAATTAAGGCTGTTTTGAAATTAACTTCACCCAAACGATACTTAGGAAATACACCTACCAGGCTGGTCGCACCGACAATAAACAAAGAATACGCTGTGGCACTCACAGGGTCCACATGAAAAAGGTAGACTAATACCGGCACTGTTAATATAGACCCGCCTCCACCGATAAGCCCGAGTGAAATACCAATAACCAGTGACGCTAAATAACCAACCATTTCCATGAAACAAAGGTAGGTATTGGAATTGAATTAGATTGTTGCAAAAGTTACACAAGCGGCAAACAAAAGGCTAGTTAATTAGTTATTTAAGTATGCAGTTAATGAATCGCGCAAGCTACGATGGACTTGAATCCCGATTTAAAGTACAATACTTCAACAGCATTGTAGGGTATAAGAATGTATGTTTAATCGGCACAAAAAGTCTAGAAAATCAAACTAACTTGGCCATTTTCAATTCTTTAGTTCATATTGGCTCAAACCCGCCCTTGCTTGGTATTATGTTCAGGCCAGACAGCGTGGAACGTCATACCTACGAGAACATATTGCAAACGAAAGAATATACAATCAATTTAATCTCGGAAAAAGACATTGCCGCAGCCCATCAAACCTCAGCCAGGTACACGCGAGAACATTCTGAGTTTGACGAAGTGGGTTTAAATCCCGAATTCATTGAGGGTTTTCACGCGCCACTGGTTAGTTCTTCACCGATATCATTTGGAGTTGTGTTTACAGAGAATATCCCAATTCAAGTGAATGGTACAAACCTGGTAATTGGAGAGGTTCAGTGGATTAGATACCCAGAGGAAATTATTTCAAGCGACGGTTTTGCCGATTTAACGCAAGCGGGTGTTGTTGGCTGTATTGGCTTAGATGCCTACACTGAAGGCACGATACTTCAGCGATTTGAATATGCGAAACCAGACAAAGCCCCTCGTATAAAACCATGAGTCCTGAAGAAATCGACCGAATCATAGAAATGGCCTGGGAAGACCGAACCCCTTTTGATGCCATAAAGGCACAATTTAAGTTAACGGAAAGTGAAGTTCGGGCGCTCATGCGAAAAACGCTCAAACGAAGCAGTTATATCCTTTGGCGTAAGCGGGTTGAAGAATCCTCCTTGAAGCACTTAAAAAAACGGATTGATGGGGTGACCACCTTTAAAGCCAACGCGCAACGTCACATCACCTTAAACAAACTAAGTAAGCGCTAGGGAATCTCCGGCCTTCATCGATTTGAATGAATCATCACATTCATAAACAGGACGTGCAAAAAAGCCCACTAACCCTTTACTCTCTTTCTGTTGATCGTGCGTAGTAAGCGCCAATTTAGCTCCTGTTTTTGCCAAAACCGCCAGTGCCTCTTTGAGTCCGAGATTCACCGTTCCACCGAAAAAAAATGGCAGTTTGTAGGTTGTTGTCGTGGTAATTAACACATCCACCGGTGGGATGTCTTGCAAAGCGCTAACCCCATGTGGCGCATAAAGAATAGTTTTGCCGCCTAATTGTAACACAAAGGCGTGATGCGTTTGATTGAACAAACTAACTTTTGTGCATAGATGGATTGAAAACGGAGATTCAGCGAGGTCTTTAAGTTCCCCAAAATGATTCCAAGACTTAATTTTTTTGTAGGCCCGATCTTCGGCGATAATCATCGTTTCTTTAGGGAAAGAGCATAAGGTTTCTTTATGACAATGATCTGAAAATGGATGAGAAACAAAAATCACCAAGGGCTTATCCTTA
>JBJTWF010000197.1:0-5831 GCA_046081565.1 Flavobacteriales bacterium
ATAATCAAATGATGCGGAGTTTGTCATTAATTGCCCAAACAGGTTGTAAGACTCGGAGTACGATTCTTCGTGAAGCGTTCTTCTTGACAGTCCATTCCAAAAGTTCAAGGATACGTTATCCGACAAAAAATAGGAAAAATCGAACCCAAATGCATATTTAAAATAGGCCCTTTTATAATTTGAATTTTCCGTCAGAATCCAATCGTCGTTGTAATATTTATTCGAGCCAGTAAGATAAATAGGCGTGTAGGTTCTTAAAGCAACGGAGTACTTATGCTCAACCGTTCCTTGGGCTAAGCCATTGGAAAAACCTAAGGCGAGGAAGACTAAGGTGATAATTCCAAGTATTAGCGAATGGATGCTTTTCTTGTGTTTTGAAGTGCCTTGATCCTTTAGGCGCTGTGCTCTGGCTTTCACCAAGATGCTTGGCGATTGCTTGGATAACTTTTCCATGCCTAACTTCGCTCTTTCCTGAAATGATTGCATAAAGGTGGATTTTTAGTGAATGGTAGTTTCAATCAAAGTTAGTGAATAAATGAACAGGAATAACTCATTCAACCCTTCGGCTTGATTCAGTTTACGGCATAAAAAAACCTGAGCCAAATGACTCAGGTTTTCCTTGTAGCGGGGACAGGACTCGAACCTGTGACCTTCGGGTTATGAGCCCGACGAGCTCCCAACTGCTCCACCCCGCAATGTATCTTTTCATTGCTTAATTCTAACTTTTCTCGCTTCGTTAACCGAGGATTGCAAAGGTAAATGGTTTTTCCTTATTTACCAAATCAATCGAGTAAAACCTGCTGCATTCGGTTAATGGCCCCGTGTTTCTCTAACATATATTTTATCCCTACCGCATGTGAGTTTAGGTTTACCCCAGGGATCGCAGCCCGCATTCGATCAAATAGATAGTTGACGGCTAAGACCTCCTTTATTTTAAATCCTATTCCCACTTGAACGTTATTTAAGTTTTGTGTACCCAGCCACCCTTGGATTCGGTTCCAATAATTGAGCCGTACATTTACTTCGTAATTAAACGGTGCGGTCGCTATTGGAGTGACTTTAAGCGTTGGTAATAAATACCAATTATCCGCAAACTCCAACACATGCCGATAGTAAATACCCCACTCGGTCCTTAGCGATGCTTGCGTTCCTATTTCCCTCCATTTCGCAGGTCCTACATCATTGATATAAACGCCAGAAAGGGTCTTTTTGGTTCGATAGGATACCCCTACCTTGAAGGTGGGGTAATTATAGGTTGAAAAGCGACTTACCACGAGGTCTTGTTCATTCGTTGTTACGTAATCAGCATTGTATCCCACTTGCATAAAACCAAGCCCCATTCCCATACTCAATCGATTTTCCTTGTTCGTCTTGAGGTTTACCGCCCCCTCAAGGGTGGCTGTTGAAAAGGTAAAGGCCCCGTTGCGTTCCACTAAAACGTTTGTTCCGGCCCCAAACATTGCGCCATCGCTTTTTCGGTCGTTGAAGGGAAAGGACAATGTAGCATTCGTTGTTCTTGGAGCCCCTTCAAATCCCACCCATTGTTGCCGAAATCCTATGGTTCCCTCCACATACTCATTTAACCCATGATGCGACGGATTAATGCTTCCCCAGTTCATCGCATACCAAACTCGATTCGGGGCCTGTTGTGCCCCCAAGCTGCACGAACAAATTAAGGTCATTAAAATAATATACTCCCTCATCGAATGATGCTTATCGTACCTTTTTTTATCGCCCCATTGCCTAAATCCAAAAGATAATAATATACCCCCTCCGGCAATTCCTTGCCGTTGTGAAGGCCCGTCCATGCATTTTGAACTTGGTACCCATTGGAATCATAGAGGACATTACCAAAGCGATTCATTATAACCATGCGGTTATTGGGGAAGTTTTCAATGCCTGGTATCACCCAGGTATCATTGGACCCATCTCCATTGGGAGTGAAGGTATTTGGAATTTTAAACACATTGGTTACATAGACCGTGACATAATCATATACAATGCAACCGGAGGCATAGGCTTGAAGCATGTACGTCGTTGTTTGCGTAGGCGTAGTCTGTACGGATGCTAAAGACGGAAAGTTCACCATAAAAGAAGGTGTCCACAGCAACGAATCATAGGTCCCCAGGGCCTGTAGGGTAACTACTGTGCCTGAATCTACATATTGGTCTGGTCCTGCATCAATGTTCACATCCAACACCGTAACAAGGGCTTGAACCGTATCCACGGTGGTTGCTCCGCTGCTTTCACAAGTGCACACCAACATGATTTGATTATTGAGTTGTTCGGGTAAATAGGAGAAGTTGCCAGACGTATTGGTCAATACCCATTCCCCATTGACAAACCATGAAAAACTCGCGTTTCCTGTACAAGGGGATTGGGCTGTAAAAGAGACGCCTTGTCCTGGGCAAAGGATGGCGCTTTGCGGATTAATTTGAGTTTGAGACCAAGAAAAAAAGGGGATTGTTACGATTAACAAAACAATAACAACCTGCCAAAACCTCCTAATTATCATATATTTCTCTACTTTTTACCCGTACACGAGTGGGTTCTCACGCCATTCTCTATGCAAACTACCGAATTTTTTACGACTTTTGGTCAAGTGAAATACGGTAAATCCAAAAAATAACGCCTATACCTATGAAAATTTTTACCCTCCTGCTTGCGCTCACTTGGCTTTTGTTTTCTCAAGCCTATGGTCAGAAATTGAATTACGATCGGACTTCCAAATGGTTCCTAGGCCTTAATGCAGGCGCCACATGGAGTTCTACGGATGTGAAAAATGAAACCAACGGCGGGTGGGGAATTACCCTCGGCAAATCCTACAATTGGAACTATGGTCGAAGAATAAGTTTTGACATCAGAGCACGCTATTTAAATGGCACATGGTATGGTCAGGACTACGATACATCCGCCCTTACGAACTATACGGGAGGACCGCTATCCTACTACAAAGATAGCTTTAACATGACGGTCCACAATTTCTACAACGACCAACACCGCTTGGCCCTGGAATTGGTGCTACACGCCAATCGTTTTGCCGATCGAACCGGGTGGGATCCCTATATTTTCGGGGGCTTTGGAGTGACTTGGCAGCAAAACTGGAGTAATATAGTGGGAGACAGCGGATACTATAATTACCCACAACTATTAGCTGCAGGAAATTTACCCAGCACCCTTTCATCCAATTTGGATTATTCCTACGAAACGCGATTAGACGGGCTTCCCGACGATGGGTGGAACGCTAAATGGTACCCGAGCCTCGGATTTGGATTAGCCTATTTGGTGGGTCCGCGCTTTTCCTTCGGTATTGAACACAAAACAACCTTCACTCGAGGAGACACCTGGGATGGTGTGGTTTCAACCATGCCCAGATCGCGAAACGATTGGTATCACTACACTTCCGCCTATCTTCAATTTCGTTTTAGAACCCGAGAGGAAGATACCAAAGTTGAACAACCGAACAACAACAGCCTCAACAATATTAATAACTTCAGCAACAATTGCATAGCTCCAACCCTGACGGTAGCGAACAAACAAGAAACGGTACTTAATAGCAACTATACCCTTACGTTTGGAACGACTCAAATCGGGGATAATTCCCAAGTTACGTTGACAGACCAAAATGGCATGGCGGTACCTTTTCAACTTAGTAGTTTAACCAAAAATGTTAAAGCCTCGGTTATATTAAAACCAGGGGTAAATCGCTTCACCATCGTGGTGAGAAATGACTGTGGAACCGCAACGGAGACGGTACAAATCCTATACAACGACTGTAAAATGCCCAAGGTAATTTTAACCAGTCCACAAGGGGGATCAGTCGTTACGGTGCAACAAAAAAACATTACCGTTAGTGCCCTTATACAAAACGCCGTCCTTGACAACATTACGATGTGGTTAAACGGAATTAAAACCAATGTCTTTACCTTCAATCCGAATAACCAGACCTTACAGGCAACGGTTTCCTTGGTCCCCGGAAAAAACACCATAAAAATCGAAGCATCGAACGGTTGTGGCACCGATTATCAGTCTACCGAAGTAAGCTACAACGACTGTGTCACTCCGGCGCTTTCGTTAATCTCTCCCTCAAGCAGTGGCACAACGGTAAATACTGCCAGCCAAAAAATTCGTATTAAAACCGATGGGTTTTTAGCAAAGAGCGAATTTTCCATTCTTCACAATGGTACGACCTTAACGAATTTTACCTGGTCTAATGGTTTCCTTGAAATTCCCGTGACGTTAAGTGCTGGGAACAATACCATAACCGTTAATGGAACCAATCGATGTGGTTCTGAATCTATTTTTCTGAGCCTTACCTTTCAACAATGTCAACCTCCGGTAATTACGGTAGAAAGTCCTGCTGCAAGCCCCTCCACAGTGAGCAAAGCCAACGCAATCGTTCGATTTAAAACGCAGAATCAAACCGCTTTATCCTTAATGGTTAATAACGTTTTGGTGACAAACTACTCCTTTAATGCCTCTAACGGTCAATTGGAATATGCGTTCGTACTAACCCCCGGGGTAAACCTTGTTACCCTTACGGCGAGCAATGCGTGTGGGGTGGATATCGAAACCATCTCCATTACCTACGACAACTGTAAACCCCCAACAGCAACCCTGTTATCTCAGAACGGGACACAATCCCTAGCGGGCTATCTGTTTACCGCTACATGTACCAACATTCAATCCCCTCAGGAGGTTACGTTGACCCAAAATGGTATTGGAATCCCTTTTACCCTATTATCCAACACCATCACTGCGGTTACTTCACTAACCGCTGGGGTAAATACCTTTAAGCTTACGGTAACCAATGGTTGTGGGACACAAATTCAAACCCAAACAGTGACCTATACGAACTGTTTAGTGCCCGAAATAAGTATGGTACAGCCCGCTGCCAGTGGAATTTCGGTAAACCAAAATGTATATCAGCTTCAAAGTGCGGTCATAAACGTTCAAAACAGTAGTCAACTGACGTTAAACGTAAACGGTGTTAATAAGCCTTTTTCCTTCCAAAATGGCGTTTTTAATGCTGCGATTACCCTTAATCCTGGGGTAAATAATTTCATTATTACTGCGAAAAACGCCTGTGGAAGCGATTCTGAATCGTTTACCATCATCCTGAAGCAGTGCCTCGTTCCATCCCTTGTAATTTTGAGCCCTACCACCATGGTTAGTACGACCAATACAGGACAAGCTCAGGTTGCCTTCCAAGCCTTGAACTGCACCCAAGCCAGTCAGATTGTAATGCTTCAAAACGGAACGATCATTCCGTTTTCCCTAAGCAATGGGACCGTAAGCGCAAGCGCAACCCTAACGCCAGGCAATAACCTTTTTCAAATCACAGCAACTAACGACTGTGGTAAAGATGTTGCAACGTTTAGCATTACCTACAACAATTGTACTGCTCCCGTTATTGGGCTTGGTGGCAGTGTGATTCCAAGTACTACGGCCACAGAAACGTTATCCCTTTCTGCGACAGTTCAACAGGTCAACAACGCCAATCAATTATCGCTTTTATTAAACGGTGTAGGAATTCCATTCACGTTTACGAACAATACCCTTTCTGCCACCCTGACCCTACAACCCGGAACTAATATCCTAAGTTTGTCCGCAACCAATGCTTGTGGAAATGATTTTAAAACTAAAACCATTGAATACTCGCCTTGTAAAGCCCCAACTTTAGTGATCACACAACCCGGTACACCCGGTGCTACGGTAAACAATTCCGCTTTTACCTTTAGTGCCAATGTCAATAATATTACGGCCTTAAACCAACTTACGTTAACGCACAACGGATCCATTATCAATGGACTACAACTTTCAAACAATAC
>JBJTWF010000198.1:0-20815 GCA_046081565.1 Flavobacteriales bacterium
ACAGGCGCTATGGCGTACCCAATGAGCTGAGCGATTAACGTCCCTGAAAAGAGTATGGTAAACGATTGAAATACCTCGCTTTTGAGGAAAGGTCTAATTCGAGACAAGGGCATGTTCAACAAAGATAGTATGATTATATTTGTCCCACTAATTCGAATCATATATGAAAAACGTTGCCGTTATTGGAGCAGGAACCATGGGAAATGGAATTGCTCATGTTTTTGCTCAATTTGGTCATCGCGTAACGCTCATTGATATTTCCCAAGAAGCCTTAGATAAGGCCCTTACAACGATAGGAAAAAACCTTGATCGTCAAGTGGCCAAAGGTGCGTTAACCGAAGCAGAAAAAGATTCCACTTTGGCAAATTTATCGACGCAAACCGACATGAAAAATGGTGTTCAAGGCGTTGAATTAGTCGTTGAAGCAGCCACAGAAAACGTGGATTTAAAGCTTAAAATCTTTAAAGAGTTGGATGCGATTACGGAACCTTCTGTAATCTTGGCAACGAATACATCTTCCATTTCCATTACGCAAATTGCTGCTGTGACTCACCGTCCCGACAAGGTAATTGGAATGCATTTTATGAATCCCGTACCGGTTATGAAATTGGTGGAAATAATCCGCGGATATTCTACCTCAGATGACGTCACCATGCGCATCATGGAAACTTCAAGGTCCTTGGCTAAAGTTCCTGTGGAGGTAAACGATTACCCGGGATTTGTAGCTAACCGAATCTTAATGCCTATGATCAATGAGGCTATTTATTCCCTATTCGAAGGCGTCGCGGGGGTGGAAGAAATTGATACCGTTATGAAATTAGGCATGGCGCACCCTATGGGACCTTTACAATTGGCTGATTTCATCGGACTGGATGTTTGTCTGGCCATTCTTGAAGTCTTACACGATGGTTTTGGAAATCCTAAATACGCCCCTTGTCCTTTGTTGGCCAATATGGTGATGGCCGGAAAAAAAGGAGTGAAATCTGGAGAAGGTTTTTACGATTGGACCCATGGAACCAAGGACTTAAAGGTCTCTTGCCATTTCAAATAAATCGATAGACCTAGGGAAAACCCGATGGTATTAAATGGCCGACAACACGTTTTATACGTGCTTTCTCGACTTATACTCCGAAGGGGCTTGAGCCATCTCTTTGTAGTCAAATGGAAAGGTAAACAATTCCTTTAGGCTGCTATCCAAGGCTGAAGCAATTTTAGCATAGGTTAATAATTGGGGATTCGATTTCCCATTTTCAATAACAGACAAGTTTGACGGTTCCATTCCAATCGCATACGATAAATCCTTTAAGGACATTCCCCGCTTCTTCCGTCAAAGCCTGATTTTTGCGCCGACTAAGAGCAAAAGCTCTTTATCAGTGTTTCTAGTCATGTTGAAAATTACTCAATCTATTAAAAACAGCGGGTATGTATTTTTATATGGAGAAATTATTTGAGCTATTACATAAACTCGCTGTTATTCAATAATATACAATAATATAAGGTGAAGCATGGGCCAACCATAAACAGGAAACCCCATGGTTAATAAGGATTATAAAGGGTAAAATAAAAACAGGAGCGCTTTACATTATTTTAAACTTACTTTAATGTTAAGTTTATTTTATGTAAAACTTTTTGATCAATAGGAAAGGTGAGCATTTCCTGTTTTACCGTCTCTTTAGCTATCCAAAAAAATCGTTCATAATCCCCAGGCACACCATCCATAGGAAGGTTTCTCGAATTTATCGATAACTGCTCAGGATGTTTTAAGGTAACCAAGTAATAAAAACATACCACTTGCTGTCTTGGGTTAAATGCAGAGGGTTGATAAAAATCATTAAAATAAAAAAACTGCGCATCGACGATTTCAGCATCCAGCTCTTCCCTAAACTCACGATGCAAGGCATCCAATATGCCTTCTCCGGCTTGAACTCCACCTCCAGGAAATTTACAAAATTCAAAACCTCCTCTACGTTCTTCAGAGAGAAGAATTTCCCCTGAAGCATTTAAAACCAAACCATATACGCGTAAATTAAAGGGCAACCTTACGCAATAAATTTAAAGTTCCTTCCCAGGTAAATTGCATCGTCTCCTAATTCTTCTTCTATCCGCAACAGTTGATTATACTTGGCCATTCGATCGCTTCGAGAGGCCGATCCCGTTTTAATTTGACCGGTATTAAGGGCAACCGCCAAGTCAGCGATGGTACTGTCTTCCGTTTCTCCGGATCGATGGCTCATGACAGAAGAATACCCATTTGCCGTTGCCATCTTTACGGCATCCATCGTTTCCGTTAAACTTCCGATTTGATTCACCTTCACCAATATTGAATTGGCAATGCCTTCTGAAATGCCTCGCGACAAACGGGAAACGTTCGTAACGAAGAGGTCATCCCCTACCAACTGAACCTGATCGCCTAAGCGTTCTGTAGCCTTTTTCCAACTGGACCAATCGTCTTCAGCAAAACCATCTTCAATAGAAATGATGGGATACTTATCGCACCAATCCTTCCAAAAATCCACCATTTCCAATCCGGTTCTTTTTTCTCCTGTGGACTCGAATACGTACAAACCAGTGGCTGGATCGTAAAATTCTGTAGAGGCTGCATCCAAAGCAATATACATGTCATGGCCGGGTTTAAATCCCGCTTTTTCTATTGCCTCCAATACCACCTGAATGGCTTCCTCATTGGAGGATAAACTTGGGGCGAATCCTCCTTCATCCCCCACGTTGGTGGACATGCCTTTTTGCTTGAGCACGGCTTTCAAATGATGAAAAACTTCCGTTCCCCAACGCAACCCTTCTGAAAAAGTCGAAGCCCCAAAGGGCATAACCATAAACTCTTGGATATCAATTTTGTTATCAGCATGGGAGCCACCATTTAGGATATTCATCATGGGAACGGGTAAGGTTCTTGCTCCTTCGCCGCCCAGGTAGCGAAATAAGCTTTGCTTAGCTTCTAAGGCAGCGGCTTTGGCAACCGCTAAGGAAACCCCTAATATTGCATTCGCCCCTAACGTTGCCTTATTGGGTGTGCCATCTAATGCCTTTAACGCCTCATCAATCTGACGTTGATGTGATACTTCCATTCCTAAAAGGGCGGACTGAATAACCCCATTTACATTGGAAACCGCTTTTAGAACGCCTTTACCTAGGTATCGATGAGGATCATGGTCTCTTAATTCAACGGCTTCATGGGCTCCGGTGGAAGCTCCCGATGGAACGGCGGCTCTTCCAATAATACCTTGCGTTGTAGTGACATCGACTTCGATGGTGGGGTTACCTCTGGAATCTAAAATTTGGCGTGCGAAAACACGGGTTATTTGGCTCATACGGTTTCTTTTTTCATATTATCGATAAACTGATCAAATAAATATCGAGAATCGTGGGGACCTGCCGAAGCCTCTGGGTGATATTGTACTGAAAAAACAGGCTTATCCACCAGCGCAATCCCTGCAATGGTATCGTCGTTGAGGTGACGATGGGTAACCTCGATTTGAGATTGAGCAGAAATGCTCTCTTGGGTAATGACAAACCCATGGTTTTGAGACGTAATTTCTCCCCGGCCTGTTTTCAAATTTTTTATTGGATGGTTAATGCCGCGATGTCCATTAAACATTTTGGTGGTCTCCAATCCCTGACTTAAGCCTAAAATTTGATGACCGAGGCATATGCCAAAAATAGGACGGCCCCAACCTACCAAGGCTTTTACCAACGCTACAGAGGCAGGCATGGCTGAAGGGTCACCGGGTCCATTCGAGAGCATAATACCGTCTGGATTGAAGGCTTTTACCTCCTCTAGGGAAGCTGAAAGTGGAAAAACCTTTACATGACAACCCCGTTCGGTTAAACAACGAATTATATTTTTTTTGACCCCAAAATCCAAAAGGGCTACCCGAAAGTCCACAGGTAATTCGCTGGGGATAACTTCATACGCAACAGGAGTAGCCACCTTAGACGATAATTCAAGTCCTGCCATATTGGGTACTTCCTTCAGTTTTTGCATAAGTTCTTCGATCGCTAAAACCTCGGAGGATATAATGGCATTCATAGCCCCTTTGCTGCGAATATGACGCACTAAAGCTCGTGTGTCAACATCGGAGATCCCCACCTTCCCGTTTGCTTCAAATGCCTTTTGCAGGGAAGTGTACGCAGCAGGTCTGGAAAAACCGTCTGAAAATTTTTTAGTTACCAATCCAGAAATTATAATTTGATCGGACTCTATCTCCTCGGAATGTACGCCATAGTTTCCGATATGAGAAGAAGTCATAATCAAAATTTGCCCGAAATAGGAGGGATCGGTAAAGACTTCCTGATACCCTGTCATTCCGGTATTGAAAGCAATTTCTCCACTGGCCGTACCCGTGGCTCCAATGGAGGTTCCATAAAAAACGGTGCCGTCTTCCAAAAGTAACACCGCTTGTCTGTTATCCGTCATGTAATTGTTTTGACAAAAGTAACGGCTTCTGGGAAAGGGAAACCTTTGAACAAAAAAAAAGACGGTCATTTACCGTCTTTTTTTTCAACACATGTGAATAGCTTTATTCTCCTTTAGGTTCTTCCTCGGAGGATGCATCAGAAGATGCCTCGTTATTTTCTTCTGTTGGAGTATCTTCAACGTTTTCTACTTCTTCCGCAACTGGTGTTTCTTCCGCAGCAGGTGCTTCTTCTTCCGCAGCAGGAGCTTCTTCTACAGCAACTGGTGATTCTTCCACAGTAGGCGCTTCTTCTACAGCCGCTGTTTCTTCTACTACAGGCGTTACGTCAGCTACTTGAACTTCTTCCACTACCGGAGCCTCTTCCACAACCACGGCCTCTTCCATCACGGCTATTTCTTCAGTCACTACAGGTGTTTCTGTGGTTGGTTTAGCGCTACCACCTCGACGAGAACGTCTGGTAGTCTTCTTAACGCGATCCGTGTCATAAACCTCATTGAAATCTACCAATTCGATCATACACATCTCAGCGTTATCACCAAGGCGATATCCTGTACGTATGATGCGGGTATAACCACCGTTTCGCTCCGCGATTTTAGGAGCAATCTCTCTAAACAATTCGGTTACGATATCCTTATTCTGAAGATATGAAAACACAACGCGTCGAGAATGCGTAGAATCCGATTTGGATTTTGTCAAAAGGGGCTCAACAAAAACCCGTAGGGCTTTTGCTTTGGCTAAGGTCGTACTAATTCGCTTATGTTCAATTAGCGAACAAGCCATATTAGAAATCATTGCTTTTCTGTGCGCTGATTTTCTACCTAAATGGTTTAATTTATTTCCGTGTCTCATCGTTTAACTCTTTTCTCGACTAGTCTTTGTCTAATTTATATTTAGCCACATTCATTCCAAACGTAAGGCCTTTGTTATCTACTAAATCCTCCAACTCTGTTAAAGATTTTTTACCGAAGTTTCGGAATTTCAATAAGTCGGATTTAGCGAAAGAAACTAAATCACCGAGGGTATCTACTTCCGCAGCCTTAAGACAGTTTAGGGCACGAACCGATAAATCCATGTCTACTAGTTTGGTTTTTAATAATTGACGCATGTGCAATGAGCTTTCGTCAAATTCTTCCGTCTCCGTTTTCATTTCATTATCCAACGTGATTCGCTCATCGGAGAAAAGCATAAAGTGCTGAATGAGAATTTTAGCCGCTTCTTTCAAGGCATCTTTTGGATGAACAGAACCATCCGTTGTGATGTTCAGAATTAACTTTTCAAAGTCCGTTTTTTGTTCAACCCGATAGTTCTCAATGGTAAATTGAACGTTCTTGATGGGGGTAAAGATGGAATCAATAAAGACGGTTCCAAAAGGGGCCTCTTCGCTTTTATTCTCTTCGGAAGGGTAATAACCACGCCCTTTGATTATGGTAAGTTCCATTTCAAACTTCACAGACGGCTCCATGTTACAAATCACTAAATCAGGATTTAACACCTGAAATCCATTGGTAAATTTACCAATATCTCCAGCGGTAAGGGTATTTTGACCGTTAATGGAAAGGATAACCGTTTCGTTATCTACGGACTCAATTTGTTGCTTAAAACGAACTTGTTTTAGATTCAAAATCATTTCGGTCACGTCTTCAACCACCCCTTTAATGGTGCTGAATTCATGATCAACGCCTTGAATCTTGATTGAGGAAATTGCATATCCCTCTAAAGAAGATAAAAGTATTCTTCGTAATGAATTACCGATGGTTATTCCATATCCTGGTTCAAGAGGACGAAATTCAAATTCACCTTGGAATGCATCCGCCTGGAGCATTACGACTTTATCTGGTTTTTGAAAATTAAGTATTGCCATTGCTTTATTAAAAATGTTATTTAGAATATAATTCGACGATTAATTGCTCTTTGATGTTTTCAGGGATCATTTCTCGAGCAGGTAGGTTTATTAGTTTACCAGACATCGAGGAGCCATCCCAATCTAACCAATCGTGTCTTTTATTGGTTGCATTCAATGAAGAAACAATAGTCTCTAATGATTTCGACTTCTCACGAACCCCAATGGTGTCTCCTTGACGCAAATGAAACGAAGGAATATTCACGATTTCGCCATTTACGATAATGTGTCGGTGAGAAACTAATTGACGAGCGGCTCTCCTGGAGGGTGCAATCCCTAAACGGAACACGGTGTTATCTAACCGCGCTTCACACAATTGCAAAAGGTTTTCACCAGTAATCCCTTTCATTCGCGACGCTTTTTCAAACATGTTCGCAAACTGGCGCTCTAGAATACCATAGGTATATTTCGCTTTTTGTTTCTCTCCCAACTGAATTGCGTATTCAGATTGTTTTCCCCCTCTTCTTTTTGCTGGTCCATGCTGACCAGGACCATAACTTCTACGCTCTAAGGCTTTATCGGGACCGAAAATCGGATCTCGAAACCTACGCGCAATTTTTGACTTTGGACCTCTATATCTTGCCATTCTTATACATTTTTAGTCATGAATTAAGGCATTCCTTCGATGACTGGTTAATTAAAATTATACTCTCCTACGTTTTGGTGGACGACATCCGTTGTGTGGTAGTGGAGTCACATCAATGATTTCCATCACTTCTATTCCTGCATTGTGTAAGGACCGAATAGCTGACTCACGTCCGGCTCCAGGGCCTTTAACAAAAACTCGAACGCGTCGTAGGCCAAAATCATGTGCTTCTTTCGCGGCATTTTCTGCGGCTAATTGAGCAGCATAGGGCGTGTTCTTTTTTGAACCTTTAAAACCCATTTTTCCGGCCGATGACCAAGAAATTACCTGACCTGCGTTGTTCGTTAAGGAAATAATAATGTTGTTGAAACTTGCCTGGATGTGCGCTTCACCAGCCGCTTCAACCTTGACATTTTTCTTCTTCTTTTGATTGGATTTTGCCATCTGTCTAGTTATTATTTAGTTACCTTTTTCTTATTGGCAACAGTTTTTCTCTTACCTTTTCTAGTCCTTGAATTGTTCTTCGTGTGTTGGCCACGTAATGGAAGCCCTGAACGGTGACGAATACCTCTGTAACAACCGATATCCATTAATCGCTTAATGTTTAATTGAATTTCAGAACGCAACTGTCCTTCCGTTTTAATTTCGTTAATCGCGTTTCTTATCGCGGATAATTGATCGTCATTCCAATCCTGGACCTTGATGTTTTCATCAATTTTACTGTCATTCAGAATTTTTTTGGAAGTGCTCCGACCGATTCCGTAAATGTACGTCAATCCAATTATTCCTCTTTTGTTCTTTGGTAAATCTATACCTGCAATACGTGCCATATATCTTATTTTATCCTTGTCTTTGTTTTAACTTCGGGTTCTTTTTATTGATCACATAAACGCGACCCTTTCGCTTTACTATTTTGCAATCTGCGGTTCTTTTTTTAACCGATGCTCTTACTTTCATTGTACTTCTTTTTATTATTTATATCTGAATGAAATTCTTCCTTTGGTTAGGTCATAGGGTGACATTTCTACCTTCACTTTATCTCCGGGTAAAATTTTAATATAAAACATTCTCATTTTTCCAGAAATGTGGGCCGTAATCACGTGCCCGTTTTGTAGTTCCACCCGAAACATTGCGTTAGGCAAAGCTTCTATAATGGTTCCGTCTTGTTCTATTGAAGTCTGTTTTGCCATTTTAAAATCCTGATGTTTCGTTAGGTCCTCTTCTTCCTCTTACCCGTGTCCCTTCCATCAAACCATCCATATGTCTGTTTAATAGATATGTTTCAATTTGCTGCATGGTATCCAATACTACCCCCACCATAATAAGTAAGGAAGTACCACCAAAGAACATCGCAAAGGCATCATTGACCCCGGCTAATTTTGCAATGGCAGGTACGATGGCCACAGCCGCTAAGAACAAGGAACCGGGAAAAGTTATTCGGGTTACCCGATCATCAATGTAGTGGGCCGTATCTTCTCCAGGACGAATACCAGGAATAAAACCACCGCTACGTTTTAGATCGTCCGCAATTTTTCTTGGGTTAATCATGATAGCGGTGTAGAAATACGTAAAGACGACAATTAACACCACTAAAATGACATTGTACCATAATCCATACGGGTCACTTAAAATTCGTTGAACGATGCCTGCCTCGCCTTTGCTATCGGTGGCGCTCAAGAAAATAGTCATCGGAATGGTTAAAATGGCCTGTGCAAAAATAATGGGCATTACCCCGCTCGCATTAACTTTCAAGGGTAAATAATTTCTTGCCTGCTGGCTTTCTACAGACCTACTACCCACAACGCTTTTGGCGGTGTTCAGCGGAATGCGTCTTACCCCTTGGATGATTAGAATCACGCTCAATATGATGAGCATGAAAATAATAACTTCCAATAATAATTTGATAAGGTTACCCCCTTCAAACGATTTACCTACTTCGGCAATGAATGCGCCAGGTAGCCTTGAAAGGATTCCTACTGCAATAAGAAGCGAAATACCATTACCAAGGCCTTTTTCGGTGATTCGTTCTCCCAACCATACCGCAAACATGGATCCTGCCACCAAAATAAGAATGGTTTGCATCCACCAAATGGAAGAGGCATCAGCGGGTAGAGCACCTTTTTGGGCCACATACATTTTCAAGTACGAGGGGGCTTGTAGGGCGCAAATGATAATGGTTAAAATGCGGGTGTAGTTGTTAATAACCTTCCTTCCTGATTCCCCTTCGTTTTGAAGTTTCTGAACGGCTGGAACGGCCATACCAAGAAGCTGCATAATGATCGAAGCAGAAATGTAAGGCATAATACCAAGCGCCATAATCGACGCGTTGGTGAACCCACCTCCTGAAAACAAAGAGAGAAGGTTTTCTATCCCTTTTTGCGTATCTGAACTTCCGGCAGAAGCGCTTTCAAGCGCACCGTAGTTTATTCCGGGCAAAATTACAAAAGAACCAATACGATAGGCCAAAACCAATCCCAACGTCAACACAATGCGCTGACGAAGTTCTTCTACTTTCCAGATGTTTTTAAGATTGGTGAGGAGTCTTTTCATGGCTTAGTATCAAATTTTAGAAATGCTTCCGCCAGCTGCCTCAATGGCTGAAGACGCTTTAGCAGAAAAATGATGGGCTTCTACTTTGACGGAAGCTTTAATTTCGCCTCTACCCAAAATTTTAACCAGTTTTGAGCCTGAGATTAGGCCATTGGCTTCATAGGTTTCAAGGGTAAATTCAGAAATACCTTTGGTCTCGGCTAACATTTGAAGCGCATCAATGTTAATGGCCTTGTATTCAACACGGTTAATGTTTTTAAAACCAAATTTAGGAACCCTTCGTTGTAGCGGCATCTGCCCTCCTTCAAAACCGATTTTCTTCGAATATCCAGAACGCGATTTTGCTCCTTTGTGTCCACGGGTTGAAGTACCACCGCGACCAGATCCCTGACCTCTACCGATTCTTTTATCGCTCTTTATAGACCCTTTGGCGGGTGTTAAATTGTGTAAACTCATTTCCTCGTTTTTTTATCGAATTAATCAATGATTTGAATCAGGTGTTTCACTTTGTTTATCATACCCATAACCTGCGGGGTATTTTCTTTTTCAATCACATGATTGAGCCTTTTAAAGCCCAGCGCTTTGATGGTAGCTTTTTGATCAGCTGGCCTTTTGATAGCGCTTCTTGTTTGTTTTATTTTAATTACACTCATGATATGGCTTATTATCCATTAAAAACTTTATCGAGATCAATTCCTCTTTGACGGGCTACCGCAGCGGCATCGCGCATTTTAGAAAGGGCATCTAGGGTAGCTTTCACCACATTGTGTGGGTTTGAAGACCCTTGAGATTTACCAAGTACGTTATGAACACCAACGCTTTCAAGCACGGCACGCATCGCACCACCGGCAATTACTCCTGTACCATCCGTGGCAGGTTTTAAAAGTACTTCTGCGCCTCCGTATTTCCCTTTTTGGGCATGAGGTACAGTTCCTTTTAAAATAGGAACCCTAATCAAATTCTTTTTCGCGTCGTCAATACCTTTAGTAATCGCTTCGGTAACTTCTTTTGCTTTTCCTAGGCCATGACCAACAACACCGTTCTCATCACCTACCACCACGATAGCAGAGAAGCTAAACGTTCTACCTCCTTTAGTAACTTTGGTTACCCTGTTTACGGCTACAAGCTTATCCTTAAGCTCTATATCCGCTGATTTCACTCTATTCATGTTTTGTTGCGTACTCATGCTATATTAAAATTTAAGACCCCCTTCGCGAGCAGAATCCGCTAAGGATTTAACTCTTCCGTGGTATAAGTAACCATTTCTATCAAAAACTACCGTTTGAACTCCTACTTTCGATGCGTTTTCAGCAATTAATTTACCCACCATCGAAGCTTGTTCAGACTTGGCCACCTTTTGCGCAGCATCGTTCTTTAATGAACCTGCAGAAGCGAGGGTTTTACCTGTTGTGTCATCAATTATCTGAGCATAAATTTGTTTATTGCTTCGAAAAACTGACAGCCTTGGAACGGCCGAGGTACCGAATACCTTTTTTCTGATTCTTCGCTTAATTTTTGCTCTTCTTAAAACTTTATTTAGTGCCATGACGTTACCTATTATTTTTTAGCTGCTGACTTTCCAGCTTTTCTTCTAATTTCTTCTCCAACGAATTTGATTCCTTTTCCTTTGTAAGGCTCAGGCTTACGGAGGCTTCTAATCTTAGCGGCTACCGCACCTAATAATTGCTTATCATACGATTCCAACGTCACCACTGGTGCCTTACCTTTTTCGGTTACTGTAGTACACTTGACTTCTTTCGGGATTTCAAAGATAATCTGGTGAGAGAACCCAAGGGCCAACTCGAGTAACTGACCATTTGCATTGGCTCGGTACCCAACCCCAACAATTTCCATCTCCTTTTTAAAACCTTCGCTCACTCCAACCATCATGTTGTAAATCAGTGCGCGATATAGACCGTGTTTCGATCGATGGTCTGGCTCATCGGAGGCTCTAGTAATGGTTAAAACATTATCCTCAAGGTGTAATGAAACACTTGTCAAATCAACTTCTTGCGACAATTCGCCTTTCTTCCCTTTAACCGTAACCACGTTTCCTTGCAACGCGTATTCAACGCCTGCAGGAATGGTTATGGGTGCTTTACCTATTCGTGACATATTAACTTTTTAATAAACGTAACATAAAACTTCACCACCAACATTCAATTTACGAGCTTCCTTATCGGTGATTACTCCTTTTGAAGTGGATACTATGGCGATTCCTAAACCATTCAAAACCCTTGGTAATTCATCAGAACCTGCGTATTTTCTTAACCCCGGCTTTGAAATTCTTTGCAACTTTGTGATGGCTGGAACACGCGTGGAAATGTTGTATTTCAAGGCAATTTTGATGATTCCTTGTTTATCGTCTTCATCAAACTTATAGTTCAAAATATACCCTTGATCAAAAAGAATTTGGGTCATCGCACGCTTCGTGTTGGAACTGGGGATTTCAACCATTTTCAATCCTGCAGCGCTAGCGTTACGGATGCGTGTTAAAAAATCAGCGATTGGATCTGTAGTCATTTTCTTCTTTTGTTATAATAATTACCAACTTGCTTTTTTTACTCCTGGGATTTTACCAGCCAAAGCCATTTCACGGAATGTAACCCTTGAAATACCGAAATGACGCATGTATCCTCTTGGCCGTCCGGTAAGACCGCAACGGTTGTGCAAACGAACTTTGGCTCCGTTTACCGGCATTTTTTGTAATGCCAACATCGCATCCCACTTCTGGTTAACAACCTCTTCGTCTGAGGAGGTAGACTTTAAAACCTTGGTAAGCTCAGCTCTTTTGCTCGCATATCGCGCTACCATCCGTTCTCTTTTGCGCTCACGCGCTTTCATCGATTCTTTTGCCATTTCTTATCTTATTTTTTTATGAATGGAAATCCGAAAGCGTCTAACAGGGCTATTGCCTCTTCATCGCTATGAGCGGAAGTCACAAACGTGATATCCATTCCTAATATCTTATTTACTTTATCAATATCGATTTCTGGGAAGATAATATGCTCTTTAATCCCTAAATTGAAATTACCACGCCCGTCAAATCCTTTTGGATTTATACCCCTAAAGTCGCGCGTCCTTGGTAATGAAACCGCTAGAAGTCTATCAAGGAAATCATACATACGATCCCCTCTTAGCGTTACTTTGGTACCAATGGGCATACCCTTGCGCAATTTAAAGTTTGAGATGTCTTTTTTAGATTCCGTCGTAATGGCTTTCTGCCCAGCGATGCGTGAAAGGTCTGCGGCAGCGCTTTCGATTAATTTTTTATCCGCTACGGCATCTCCCATTCCTTGACTCAATACAATTTTGGTCAATTTAGGAACACGCATGATGGATTTGTATCCAAACTTCTCGGTTAGATCTTTAATGATCACCGAATTATATTGTTCTTTAAGTCGTGGTGTATAGCTCATTATTTAATCACCTCCCCTGATTTCTTTGAAAAACGTACTAATTTACCTTTGTCGTTGGCTTTTCTTCCCACACGAGATGCCACGTCTGAAATGACCACCATAAGGTTTGAAACATGGATGGTACCTTCTTTTTCTTCAATCCCCCCTTGAGGATTTGATGCACTTGGTTTCGTGTGGCGTTTCACCATATTCACCCCCTCAACCGTAGCTCGCATTTTAGCGCGGTTAATGGACGTGATTTTCCCTTCTTGACCTTTAGCGTCGCCGCTAATCACCTTTACTAGGTCGCCAACTTTAATTTTTAATTTCGTTTGCATAATTCAATGGATTATAACACCTCAGGTGCAAGTGATACAATTTTCATGTAGTTGCTTTCCCTTAATTCACGCGCCACAGGTCCGAAAATACGGGTTCCTCGCATTTCACCTGCCTGGTTCAAAATAACACACGCGTTGTCATCGAATCGGATGTAAGAACCGTCTCCTCGACGAATTTCTTTTTTAGTGCGAACAACAACAGCCGTAGCTACAGAACCCTTTTTAACGGCACCGGTTGGCATCGCGCTTTTCACTGCAACTACAATTTTATCGCCCACAGAGGCATATCTTCTTCGTGTTCCACCCAATACTCTTATGCAAAGTACTTCTTTGGCACCAGAGTTATCCGCAACGGAAAGTCTAGATTCTGTTTGTATCATTTCTCAGGTTATTTCGCTCTTTCAACAATTTCTACCATGCGCCAGTTTTTCGTTTTGCTCAGAGGGCGCGTCTCCATAATTTTAACCGTATCACCGATATGACTCTCATTTTTTTCGTCATGGGCAACAAATTTGGTTGTGGTTTTAACGAACTTCCCATATTTCGGGTGTTTCTTTTTACGTTCAACCGCAACAACCACAGACTTGTCCATTTTGTCACTGGTAACAATACCGATTCTTTCTTTTCTTAAATTTCGCTTTTCCATGTTAAGCCTCTATATTTTGCACTAAACTGCGCTGTTTCTTTTTGTTAATTCCGTACTGTATTGAGCAATCATTTTTCTCAAACTTCTAATTCGCATTGGGTTTTCTATAGGAGCCATTTTGTGGGTTAACTTTAAGGTCACCATTTGCCCCTTCAATTCTTGCAACTTCGAGGCTAGATCCTCGTGCGATAATTTCGAAACGTCTTGTTTTTTCATTTTTAAAAATTAAGCGGGTATAACATAATCGTTTCTAACCACGAATTTGCATTTTACGGGAAGTTTTTGTGCCGCAAGTCGCAAGGCTTCCTTAGCAATTTCATAAGGAACACCATCTGCTTCAAACATAATTCTGCCTGGACGTACCACCGCTACCCAATGGCTAGGCGCCCCTTTACCCTTACCCATCCGAACTTCAGCGGGTTTTGCTGTTACGGGTTTATCTGGGAAAATACGGATCCAAACCTTTCCTTCCCTTTTCATATAACGCGTCACGGCGATACGAGAAGCTTCAATTTGCCTTGAGGTAATCCAACCTGGTTCTAAGGTCTTTATACCAAAGGATCCAAAGGCGATGGAAGACCCTCTGTGGGCTAAACCTCGGTTTCTACCCTTCTGTGCTCTTCTAAATTTCGTTCTTTTTGGCTGTAACATCTGCTTGCTTATTTATACCAATTACTTTTTCTTTCGTTTCGCGGCCATGGAACCTCCTCCCGCGTTTGCGTGGCTAGCGTTTGGAGCTATATTCGGAGATAGATCACGCTTACCATACACTTCACCTCTACAAATCCACACCTTAATCCCAAGGCGGCCATAGGTTGTGTGCGCTTCAGAAACCGCATAATCGATATCCGCTCTGAAGGTATGAAGTGGCGTTCTTCCGTCTTTATACATTTCTGAACGCGCCATTTCTGCACCATTTAATCGACCTGAAATTTTAATTTTTATGCCTTCCGCTCCCAAACGCATTGTACCTGCGATGGCCATCTTGATGGCTCTACGGAAAGAAATTCTCGCTTCCAATTGACGAGCTACCGCATCAGCTACTAATCGAGCATCCAGTTCTGGACGTTTTACCTCAAAAATGTTGATTTGAATTTCTTTTTTCGTAAGTTTCTTTAACTCTTCTTTGAGTTTGTCTACTTCTTGACCACCTTTACCGATAATGACTCCTGGGCGTGCTGTATTGATGGTTACCGTAACAAGCTTAAAGGTTCGCTCTATAACAATTTTCGCGATGCTCGCCTTAGCCAAACGGGCATTGAGGTATTTACGGATTTGATCGTCTTCCACGATTTTATCTCGATAATCTCTACCACCATACCAATTTGATTCCCATCCGTGGATGTAACCTAACCTGTTTCCTATTGGATTTGTCTTTTGTCCCATATCTTTATGAATTTACACCATCAACGATGATTGTAACATTGTTTGATCTTTTTCTAATTCTGTGTGCACGTCCTTGTGGAGCAGGTTGAATTCTCTTCAACATAGAACCGCCTGCAACTTCAACGGATTTTACGATTAATTTTTCTTCGCTTACATCTTTGCCCTCATTCTTCTGTTCCCAGTTGGCAATTGCTGATCTAAGCAACTTTTCTAAACCAACCGAAGCAAATTTTGATTGGTGAGTAAGGATATTGAGGGCTTTATTCACCTCTACCCCGCGAATTAAATCCGCAACCATTCGCATTTTACGTGGAGAAATAGGAGAACTATTTAACTGCGCAATCGCCGTTTGTTTTTTCTCTTCCTTCAACTTTTCAGCCCTAAGTCTTTTTCTAGCTCCCATGACGCTTTAATCTTATCGTTTTTTATCTTTTTTATTACCTGCATGTCCACGGAAAATTCTCGTAGGGGAGAATTCACCGAGCTTATGCCCCACCATGTTTTCTGTAACAAAAACAGGAATGAATTTATGACCATTGTGTACAGCAAACGTAAGCCCTACAAAGTCTGGTGTAATCGTAGATGCCCGAGACCATGTCTTTATCACGGATTTGCTATTGGACGCCTGTGCATCATCAACACGCTTCATTAACTTGTAATGAACAAAAGGCGGTTTTTTTAAGGATCGGCTCATACTACGTTATTTTTTTCTTCTTTCAATGATAAACTTATTCGAATATTTGGTCTTGGATCGGGTCTTATACCCTTTGGCTGGCATACCGTTTCTTGATCTTGGATGACCACCGGCATTACGACCTTCACCACCACCCATGGGGTGATCCACAGGGTTCATTACAACCCCACGAACGCGTGGACGACGACCCAACCATCTCGAGCGACCCGCTTTTCCTGAGCGCTCAAGGTTGTGTTCACCATTCGAAACAACGCCTACCGTGGCAAGACAAGTTACAAGGATCATTCGCGTTTCACCAGAAGGCATTTTGACCACCGCGAATTTACCTTCTCGCGCGTTCAACTGGCCATAAGCACCGGCTCCACGGGCAATCGATCCCCCTTTACCAGGAAGTAATTCAATGTTGTGGATCAAGGTACCTAGCGGAACATCTGAAAGATACATCGAATTACCTACGTTGGGCGTAGCGGACTTTCCAGAAACCACTGTATCGCCCACTTTCAATCCATTGGGCGCAATAATATATCGCTTCTCACCATCGGCATAAAAAAGTAAGGCAATGTTCGCGGTACGGTTTGGATCGTATTCAATCGATTTCACGGTAGCGGGGATATCAAACTTATTACGTTTGAAGTCAACGATACGATATTTTTGCTTGTGACCACCACCAATGTACCGCATGGTCATTCTACCATCGTTATTACGCCCACCAGACTTTGTACCTCCTTTTACGAGGCTCTTCTCTGGCTTAGAGGCCGTGATAACCGACATGTCTAGAGCCACTTTGTGACGCTGACCTGGGGTTGTGGGTTTAAACTTTCTAACGCTCATCTTTCAATTAATAATTGTTAAACAAATCAATGGTTTCCCCATCTGCTACGGTTACAATCGCTTTCTTCCATTGTTTGCTACGTTGCTCAACAATGCCTTTGTTCGTGTACTTCATAGAGGATTTACCACCGCCATAGTTTTGTGTACGGACCTCAGTGACATGCACTCCATACATTTTTTCGACGGCCTTTTTAATTTCTAGTTTGTTGGCTTTGCGCTCTACTTCAAACGTAAAAGCATTTCTACCTTCGGAAGCAAACGTTGCCTTCTCCGTAATAATTGGTTTTTTAACGATTCCTTGCATAACCTCCGAACATTAATTTAAAATTTCTTCAATACGACTAACCGCTCCTTGGGTTACCAAAACCTTTCTGGCATTCAAAACATCGTAGGTGTTGAATGAATCTGCCGTTACGACCTTCACTTTTTTCAAGTTTCTTGAAGCCAAATAAACCGCATCGTTCTTATCCCCCAGAATTAATAGGATTTTTTGGTTCTCCAACGACAAGCCCGCCATCATAGACACAAAATCCTTCGTTTTAATAGCATCCATGTTCACGTCTTCCAAAACCATCAGTGCCTCGTTTTTCATTTGATAAGAGAACGCTGACTTACGGGCTAACCGCTTTAGCTTTACGTTTAATTTAAAGGAATAATTTCGTGGTCTAGGTCCAAAAATTCTACCTCCACCAACACGCGTTCCTGACTTAGCACTGCCCGCTCTTGCGCCACCAGTACCTTTTTGTCGTTTCAACTTTTTCGTTGATCCCGCGATCTCATTGCGCTCCTTAGACTTATGTGTACCTTGTCGACGATTCGCTAAATGTTGCTTGACATCCAAATAGATCGCATGATTGTTTGGCTCAATGCCAAAAACCTCCTCCGAAAGCTTGGCTTTCTTTGACGATGCTTTACCGCTGACGCTGTATACTTTCGCTTCCATTATTTCTGAATTGTTACAAACGACCCTTTCGCTCCAGGAATGGATCCTTTAATAATTACTATATTTCTTTCTGCTAAAACTTTCAATACCTGTAAGTTCGCTTGTAATCTTCTTTTGTTCCCCATTTGTCCTGCCATTCGCATCCCTTTGAATACGCGCGCAGGATAAGAACAAGCACCGATTGAACCAGGAGCGCGAAGTCGGTTGTGCTGACCATGGGTTGATTGGCCAACGCCTCCGAAGTTGTGACGACGAACAACCCCTTGGAAACCTTTTCCTTTTGAAGTGCCAATAACGTCAACAAATTCTCCTTCCTCTAATATACTAACCAATACCTCATCTCCTATGTTGGCCGTTTCAAAGCCCTTGAACTCTACCAACTTGGCTTTAGGGTCTGTATTGGCTTTCTTAAAATGCCCGATAAGGGCTTTCGGTGTATTTTTCTCTTTGCGGTTTCCGTAACCTAACTGTACGGCATCGTAACCGTCTCGGTCTACCGTTTTTACTTGAGTAACTACGCAGGGACCAGCCTCAATAAGTGTGCATGGTAATGCTTTACCCTCGGCACTGTAAATGCTAGTCATTCCGATTTTTCGTCCTATAATTCCTGACATGTCTTTTTACTTAACTTGTTTATACTTTAATCTCAACGTCTACACCACTAGGCAATTCTAATTTCATCAAGGCATCAACCGTTTTTGAAGAACTGCTGTATATATCCAAAAGCCTTTTGTAGGCACACAATTCAAATTGTTCTCGTGCCTTTTTGTTTACGTGTGGCGATCGTAAGACGGTGTAAATTCTTTTGTGCGTTGGTAACGGAATGGGACCGCTTACCACTGCGCCTGTAGACTTAACTGTCTTAACAATTTTCTCCGCAGACTTATCTACCAAGTTGTAATCGTAAGACTTTAATTTGATTCTAATTTTCTGACTCATTTCCTTTCAATAATTTATGCTGAAACTTTACCATTCGCTTTTGAAATCACATCCTCAGCCACGTTTTTCGGCGCTGCCGCGTAGTGTGAGAACTCCATTGATGACGTAGCCCGTCCGGATGTAATGGTTCTTAATTGAGTAACGTAACCAAACATCTCAGAAAGTGGAACATCCGCTTTAAGCACTTTTGCTCCCGCACGATCATCCATCCCTGTAGGCATTCCTCTTCTTCGGTTTAAGTCTCCTTGAACGTCTCCAAAATAATCTTCTGGTGTTACAACTTCTAATTTCATGATTGGCTCAAGAAGGATTGGTGAACAGGATTTCAATGCAGCACGGTACGCCATTTTCGCACACAATTCAAATGAAAGCGAATCGGAGTCAACGGCATGGAAAGATCCATCAATCAATTCTACTTTCATCGATTCAAGTGGGAATCCAGCAAGAACCCCATTTTTCATAGACTCTCTAAACCCTTTTTCTACCGAAGGAATGAATTCTCTAGGAATGTTACCTCCTTTGATGCTATTGATAAATTCAAGTCCTTTTTTCTCTGCATTATCCTGATGAGAAATTTTAACAAGGATATCGGCAAATTTACCTCGACCACCCGTTTGTTTCTTGTAAACCTCACGATGATCCGTAGCACCAGCAATGGCCTCACGGTATGCCACTTGAGGCGCACCTTGGTTAACTTCCACTTTAAATTCTCGCTTTAAACGATCAACAATGATCTCTAAGTGAAGCTCACCCATACCTGAGATAATCGTTTGACCCGTATCCTCATCGGTGTTCACACGGAACGTTGGATCTTCTTCCGATAACTTAGATAATCCGATAGATAAACGGTCTGTGTCCGCTTGCGTTTTAGGTTCAATTGCTAATCCAATTACTGGATCAGGGAAAACCATGGACTCAAGGATAATTGGTGCGTTTTCTGCACACAAGGTATCACCCGTTTTGATGTCTTTAAAACCAACTACCGCACCAATGTCCCCAGCACCTAATTCAGGAACTTGGTTTTGCTTGTTGGCGTGCATTTGGAAAATTCTGGAAATACGCTCCTTGTTTTCAGAACGGGTATTGAGTACATACGAACCGGCATCAAGTTTACCAGAATAAACCCTAGTAAAACAAAGCCTTCCCACAAAAGGGTCCGTCGCAATTTTGAACGCCAAAGCCGCAAAAGGCTCATCATAGGATGGCTTTCGGGTAACTTCTTGGTCTGTTTTGGGATTGATACCCGTGATGGCCTCTACGTCCAACGGTGATGGCAAAATCTCCATAACCATGTCCAACATCGCCTGAACTCCTTTGTTTTTAAAGGAAGAACCACACATCATAGGAACCACTTTTCCTGAAATGGTAGCCTGACGCAAGGCATCTAAAATCTCGCGTTCGGTAAGCGAGTTTTCATCCTCAAAATACTTCTCCATTAGGGATTCATCAAATTCGGCAACGGCCTCCAAAAGGTTAGCGCGCAATTGACGTGCCTCATCGATGATATCTGCAGGGATTTCAACTTCTTTAAAGGTCATTCCATAATCGTCTTCATTCCAAACAATTCCTCTAAAGTTGATTAAATCCACAACCCCTTGAAAATTATCTTCTTCGCCGATATTAATTTGAAGTGGAAGGGCATGGCTACCCAACATGTCTTTAACTTGCTTGCAAACTTTTAAAAAGTCTGCCCCTTGACGGTCCATTTTGTTTACGAAACCAATACGAGGTACGTTGTAGTTGTTCGCTAATCGCCAGTTTGTTTCTGACTGAGGCTCCACACCATCAACAGCGGAGAACAAGAAGACCAAACCGTCCAATACGCGAAGCGATCGGTTTACCTCCACCGTAAAGTCAACGTGTCCTGGGGTATCAATAATGTTAATATGGTAAGGTGTACCTCGATAATTCCATGTAAGCGTTGTAGCAGCAGACGTAATGGTAATTCCACGCTCTTGCTCTTGCTCCATCCAATCCATCGTGGCAGCACCGTCATGTACTTCACCAATTTTATGGTTAACTCCACCATAAAATAGAATACGTTCCGTGGTCGTTGTTTTACCCGCATCAATGTGGGCTGCAATTCCAATGTTTCTTGTATACTTAAGATCTCTTGCCATTTCTTAGAATCTAAAATGTGAAAATGCTTTGTTTGCTTCTGCCATTCGGAT
>JBJTWF010000199.1:0-2707 GCA_046081565.1 Flavobacteriales bacterium
CAAAAAAGTGGTTTATGAAAACGAAGAGTTCAACCTCATACAAGCCGCGTTAGATATTGAAGAGGATTTGGATAACTTGCGATACAACCGAATAGTAATCGCTACCGATGCCGATGTGGATGGCATGCATATTCGGATGCTTTTGCTCACCTTTTTTCTTCAGTTCTTTCCTGATCTTGTGAAACGGAATCATGTGTATGTCCTTCAGACGCCCTTATTCAGGGTTAGAAATAAAAAGAAAACCCTCTATTGCTATTCCGATGAAGAGCGCCGTGCAGCCATTGCCGAATTAGGGAAGTCTCCTGAAATAACGCGCTTTAAGGGGTTGGGAGAAATCTCTCCAGATGAATTCGTACATTTTATTGGGGCCGATATTCGCTTGGAGCCCGTGGTCTTGACAAAAGAAGCATCGATTGATTCCATACTGTCCTATTTTATGGGGAAAAATACGCAAGAGCGTCAGGATTTTATCATTGATAACCTTCGGGTAGAAAAGGATGAAGCAGAAACAGAACAAGAAACCACTGAGGTAGAATCACTTTAATCCATGGCAGAAGACGAAATCCAAGATATGACCCCAAGTGGAGCCGATGAGCATAATCCTTTTGAAAATAAAAAGGTCGATGAGAATATTGTTCCGGTGAATGGACTCTATGAGAATTGGTTTTTAGATTACGCCAGTTACGTTATTCTTGAACGTGCCGTTCCATCACTTCAAGACGGATTGAAACCCGTTCAGCGACGCATTCTTCATTCGATGCGTGAAATGGAAGATGGTCGTTACAATAAAGTAGCCAACATCATTGGAAATACCATGAAATATCATCCGCATGGGGATGCTTCCATCGGAGACGCTTTGGTTCAATTGGGACAAAAAGATTTGTTGATTGATTGTCAAGGAAACTGGGGAAATACCCTTACGGGGGATGGCGCTGCTGCCGCACGATACATTGAGGCAAGGTTGTCAAAATTTGCCCTGCACGTCGCGTTTAATCCAAAAACAACGACCTGGTTATCCTCCTATGACGGAAGAAATAAGGAGCCTGAGAATTTACCAATGAAATTTCCTTTGCTCCTAGCACAAGGGGCAGAAGGTATCGCGGTGGGAATGGCGTGTAAATTTTTACCGCATAATTTTATTGAGCTTATTGAACAATCCATCAACCACCTCCGTGGAAGAAAAGTAGAATTCTTTCCTGATTTTCCGAACGGTGGAATGGCTGATTTTACTAATTACAACGATGGCTTGCGGGGAGGAAGAGTCCGCGTTAGGGCAAAAATTAAAAAAGTTGATACGAAAACCCTTATCGTTCACGAAATACCGTTTGGTACGACGACCACCTCGTTGATTGAATCGGTACTTAAAGCCAACGAAAAAGGTAAAATTAAAATCAAGAAAATTGAAGATAATACGTCGTCGGAAGCGGAAATAATCATTCACTTGGCTCCGGGGGTTTCACCGGATAAAACGATAGACGCCTTATATGCCTTCACCGATTGTGAAGTGTCAATTTCTCCGAATTCATCGATTATTGATTCCGATAAACCGAGGTTTTTAGGGGTTTCTGAGATATTAAAAATTAACACGGACCATACCGTAGCTTTGTTAAAATTAGAGTTGGAAATTCGCTTAGATGAATTACAACGACAATGGCATTTTTCGACCCTAGAAAAGCTGTTCATCAACCATGAGATGTACATCGATTTCAAATTGTACAGCGACCGGGAATCGTTATATGTGTACTTATATGACCGATTTAAACCGTTTAAAAAGCAATTAATTCGAGAAATCGTAGATGAAGATTTACAGAAATTGACCCAAATTCCAATGATTCGTATTACGCGGTTTGATGGTGCAAAAGCCGATGAAGCCTTGCTGAAAATTGAGGAGGAAATGGAGTTGGTGAAACAACACTTGGCAAACTTGGTGGATTATGCGGTTGAGTATTTTAAAGACTTAAAAAAGCGGTTTGGTGAGGGTAAGGAACGTAAAACGGAAATTAAAGTCTTTGATACCATCAGCGCAACCAAAGTTATTATTGCAAACCGGAAATTATACGTAGATACCGAAGAGGGATTCATCGGATATGGACTCCGAAAGAATGAATCCGTTTGTGACTGCTCTGAAATTGACGACATCATTTGTTTCTTTGCTTCGGGTAAAATGATGATCACCAAGGTTTCGGATAAAAAGTTTGTCGGTAAAGACCTCGTCTATGCGAACGTTTGGAAAAAAGGCGATACCCGCACCATCTATCACATGTTTTATCAAGATGGGACCGGTGGCGCTACGATGATGAAACGGTTTTATGTCAATTCGATTACTCGGGATACAGAATATGACCTGACCAGGGGGGTTAAAGGATCAAAATTGCTTTATTTTTCGGTTCATCCGAACGGAGAACGCGAAGTCGTGACCGTACTGTTACGTCCAAGACCCCACTTAAAACGGTCTCGTTTTGACGTAGACTTAGGTGAGTTGCTAATCAAAGGTAGAAATTCAGGTGGGAACCGGGTTACGAAAGAAATCATTCAGAAAATTGTTCAAAAAGAAGTCGGGGGTAGTACCCTTGCAGCACGTAAAATTTGGTACGATGACGTTGTTGGACGATTAAACGACGAAGGTAGGGGAAGATTTCTTGGCGAGTGTAAAGGAGAAGACCACATTTTAACCCTGTAGCGAAATGGAGATTATCGTTTGAGTTCG
>JBJTWF010000200.1:0-3326 GCA_046081565.1 Flavobacteriales bacterium
GGATCCCTATGGTATACCGCCTGGGTGGATGCTGGGCAACCGGATTTACGTACGCTCCAGAACCAAAAACCTACGCCAGAGTTACTAAAAGAATTGGAAGCCCTGGACGAGCACTTCCACAACGACAAACATTTCGGCCGAATTTGCGAATAATTATTCCTTGATGATTTTGTAAAGAACGCGCCCTTTTTCGGTGCCAACCTGTAAGACATACATTCCACGATCCAATCCTGCAAGGGAGAGGATTTCTATCGATTCGCTTTCAGCATAAACCTGCTTTAAACATTGCCCACCAAGGTTGAAAAGCGTCAGGGTGGTAATGGGTTCCTCCGTTAAGGATTCAATGTAAACCACATCTCGGGTCGGGTTTGGATAAATCCTGTGTTCTAACGCGTCTTGCTCGGGAATAGAAGCTCCCGATTGGGTACAGGCACATTTTTGTTTTGCTACGTTGGTTTGTACGACTTGAGGTGCTGTATAATTGACTTTCACCCAACACTTCTGACCGGCTTGGTTTGGGGTGGTATTTCTTATGCGGAGCGTATGCCATCCCGCATATTGAGCAGAAGCCTGAAAGGTCATCGTACCTACTGCTGCTAGGGTATCAATAACCTCACAAGCATTATTGATCCATTCCAAGGTTATGGAAAGCGAGGGGTTTTCAGGGTAAACATTGACGGTAATCGTAGTGGCTGAATCGGGAAAAACCTTCCCTACCACACGGCAATCCCTGCTGTTATTGGGTAATTTACCCCCCTGCTGAAGGGAAGCAGGACCGCTGTCACCGAGGTCGTCCGACATTTCCCATTCTTGGGTGATGGATTCGCTGGGGCGCACATAATTCGTTGAAATACCTATTGGTGCCCAAACGGCATACCCTTTTCGACCCGCAGCCGCTGAACCGTTGCAAGGAGGAATGGAAAGATCGACCAAGCCACCACCGTAAACCGTTCGCGTGGAATTTCCATTGGCGCCAGAATAATCTATGAGTATCGTTCCGTCGCTGAAGGAACTTTGGACGCCGGTTAGTTGCTGCCAGTTTGAGAAATGATCATTCACTGCGATCAAGGCTTTATTACCGCGTTCAATCACTAAGGCATCAGGAGCTTGCCAACGAACATAGTATAAGCCTTCTTTAAAGCGTAAGTTTTGATGGCACCAAATCAAGTTCTCTATGTCTGAATGGGTGCTCAACGCCAAGGTATCCTTTGGATCGTGATTATAGCGATTTCCAAGATATCCAATGTTGAATAAATCCTCAAAAAATACCTCAGGCGCTCCATCAACTGCCATCGCAATGGCATAGGCAACAGAAGCACGAGCATCCGTAACCTCAATTTGCTGTCCGATTTGTGATCCGGTGTTCCATCCTGTAATGTTTCCATTCGTAGCCACGGTGGGACGATACGTATCGTGGTTGTTTACAAAAGGAACCGTACGTTGACGGTTTTGCTGTTGCGTTCCTGGAATATTCCCTAAATTATAGGCCCCGTTTTGCGTGATAATGTCTTGAAGGGCAAAACGAAGGGAGAAATCAAAGGTACCTGCACGGTTTTGTACCGCAGTACACCAATTGTCAAGTTCAGCCATATTACCCACATATTCCCCGACCGCAAACATATCGTTTCCACCGCTTGCCCATACCGCATTGTTTTGTAAATTCCACAGAAAATCCTCGGTTGCATATCCAGGAAAATGTTTCACCGCATCTATTCTTACCCCATCCCATCCCATTTGCTTTTTATACCAAATCAACCAGTTGCGCATACCATTACGCATGTAGTCAGTGGTTTGGGTTGGATTGTACGTTGCATTGCTGCTTAATCCAAAGGCATTTGCTTCATAGGAAACATCGGGTCCCCAAAAGGGCGAATTGATGTCATTACTACAACAAGCGTTGTTATTGTTTGGATAAAAATTTTGCCAGTTTTTTGAAAAACGACCTGCCCGAGAAAGGTAATTATTAGCCGTTTCATTCAACGCGGGAGTGGCATAACTCACGTAACGGAAATTCTTGTACTTATTCGTTTGACCATCGTCCATGGCCGAAGGATCTTGTCCTCCCTGTCCAGCGGCAGAACCCGCATTCGTTACGTGGTTTAACACGATGTCTTGAATGACATCAATTCCGTTGGCTTTCAGAACGGCCATCATACGCAGTAATTCATCCTTGTCTCCCATGCGCGTTTTGACCGAATTTTTTTGAAACTTATCGCCTAAATCATACTGATCGAAAGGAGAATATCCTACGCTGTTGGTTCCCGCATTTTTAATGGTGGGTGGAATCCAAACCGCATCAATTCCCAACGCTCGGAGCCTCGGCGCTAGTTCGGTCAAGTAATTCGCCCACCCATTGGGATAGTTAGCATTCCAATAGTCCCACCAAAAGCCCTGTAAAAAGACCTGGCGATTCGTTGGATTCAATTGAGAAAACCCTGCGAAGCAAGCGAAAAAAACGAGACAACTAAAAAGTGATTTTTTCATTTTTTAACAATGTATATTCCTTATTATTAACTGTTAATGATACTTCACTTGAACTTTTATTTTCAATTTCACCTCCTGTTTTTTCAATGGTAATCTTTAAGGGTTGGTTTTTGTAAAGGATCTGAAAAGCGTATTTTTTCCACGGAGCAGGAATCGAAGGGTTAATCGAAAGCCCATTTTCGTTGATTCTCACGCCTGCAAATCCTTCGACTAAACTCAACCAGGTACCGGCCATACTGGTAATGTGTAAGCCCTCATCCGCCTCATGGTTATAGTCATCCAAATCCAACCTAGAAGTTCGAAGATAAAGCGCATACGCTTTGTCCATTTGTTGAATTTTAGCCGCAATAACCACGTGAATGCACGGACTTAAAGAGGATTCATGAACCGTTTTAGGCTCATAAAAATCAAAATTATCCGAAAGCGTTTCGAGGTCAAAATGTTCTTCAAATAAATAAAGTCCTTGTAAGACATCCGCTTGCTTTATGAATATGGATCTCAGAATTCGATCCCAGCTCCAATGTTGGTTGATGGGTCTTTCAGCCATTGGAATATCAGCAACGGTTCGCTGTTCTTTATCCATAAACCCATCCTGCTGCAAGAAAATTCGGGTTCCCTCAAGCGTCGGAAAATAAATATGCTGGATCATGTAGCTCCAGTGTTCTATTTCATCCTTGGAAAGCAGTGCCCCGGTCGATGAAGCATGCATGGTTTCACAATGAAGTGCGTAGGATAAACACCATTTAGCGATGTAATTCGTATACCAGTTGTTATTTACGTTGTTTTCGTATTCATTAGGCCCTGTAACACCTAGCATGACGTATTTCTGTTTGTCTTCCGAC
>JBJTWF010000201.1:0-2848 GCA_046081565.1 Flavobacteriales bacterium
CCCGTATTTGTGCGATTTTTAAATTTTGGTGAGAACGGTATTGAACTAGAAGTGGTTTTTTGGGCGGCAAACAGTTGGGATATTATCAACTTTAAATCCGATATCCGTTTTGAAATCGATCGTCAATTCCGTTTGCACAACATTCATATTCCTTACCCCACACGAGAAATCGTGCAGAAGCAAAGAGACTAATTCAAGCAGCGCTTGTACATCATAATTGTATTCTCTATACCATAATAAAGGGCATCAGAAATCAACGCATGTCCAATGGATACCTCATCTAATTGAGCTAACGATTGGTTGAAAAACCCGAGGTTTTCAAGGTTTAAATCATGTCCTGCATTGATGCCTAAACCACAGGAGATAGCAAGCTCACAGGCCTGAGCATAGGGTAAAACTATGCTTTGCTTATCCTGAACACAAAAACCTTCGGCATATGGCCCTGTATATAATTCAATGCGGTCTGCACCGAGCGTTGCCAAGGTTTCAATATCTCGCAATCGGGGTTCAACGAAGATAGAAACACGAATACCCCAGTTTTTTATCATCGCAATTCGCTCTTTCAGGAGTTCGTGCTGTTCCGTTACGTTCCAGCCTGCATTGGAGGTTAAAACCCCAGGAGGATCAGGAACCAAGGTGGCTTGGGTGGGTTTAAGTTCTTTTAGGAGGGAAAGGTAGCGCTCGTCAGGGAACCCTTCAATGTTGAATTCGGTAACCATCACCTCGGCTAGGTCATAACAGTCAGCTTTCGTTATGTGTCGTTCATCGGGACGCGGATGAATCGTTATGCCATCTGCTCCAAACGCTTGACAATCGATTGCAAATTGCTTTACGTTGGGCAAGTTTCCACCGCGCGCATTCCGAAGGGTTGCAATTTTGTTGATATTTACGCTAAGTTTTGCCAATCCTTTTTTGGGATAAAAGTACAAACTCTCTTTGGAATTCCATACCTTCGCAGGGCTTATGCGCGCAATAGAAATGCTTTCTGAGGAGATTCCTCCACTGCTTCATTCCGATTCGGGTTCGAAAGCAATGCTTTGGATGGACGAATTCAAGGTGAGCCATCTGCCTGTGTTGAAGTACGGAAATTTTGTCGGGTTAATTTCTGAATCTGCGATTTTGGATCATTTAAACCTTGAAGATTCGTTGGATGTCCTTTTTCAACACCTCCCTAGACCCTATGCGTTAGATTCCGCTCATTTGTATGACATTTTATTGAAAATGTCCCATGAAAAACTGACCGTTCTTCCCATATTAAATGAAAAGGAGGAATATTTGGGTTGCGTTTCGGTATATAGCATCATGTCGGAATTATCGAATTTTGGAAGTTTGCGAGAGCCTGGAGGAATATTAGTCCTGGAAATAAATGCCATCGATTATAGTTTAGCTCAAATTGCCCAGATCGTTGAAAGCAACCAATGTAAGATCTTGAGTGCCTACATCACCTCCCACGAAAATTCAAGTAAAACAGAGGTTACCTTGAAAATAAATAATTCAAATCTTTCGGCCATCATCAGAACGTTCGAACGCTACGATTACACCGTTAAAGAGGCTTTTCAGGACAAGGATGCCGAAGAAGATTTGCGTGCGCGTTTTGAAACCCTCATGCACTTTATGAAGTTTTAAACATGAAAAACATTGCGCTTTTTGGCTTAAAATTTACGCGACAAACCCTGGATTACCTTCAGCAGATCCAAGGGGAGTGTGTCAGACGTTCATGGAGATTATGGTTGGAAAAAGAAACCCTAGATACGTTGACCCAAAAGTATGAGTTTATTTTTGAGGGTGGTGTTTATTCGTCTTACCTCGATTTTAAGTCGGATATTGACCTGATGGTTTGTCTTGGGGGCGATGGATCTTTTCTTCGGGCAGTTCGTTTCATTCGCGATAGCGGCGTTCCCATTGTAGGAATCAATACCGGTAGGTTAGGGTTTTTATCCAATATTTCTAAAGAATCCATTGCGGAAACCTTTCAGCTATTGGAAAAAGGTCATTTTGAGTTTCAAAAGCGTTCACTCATTCGAGTGCAAACCCAAGATGATTTGTTTGGTGAAGAAAATTTTGCCCTAAACGAATTAACCCTTTCTAAAAAAGATTCGGCTTCTATGATCTCGGTTCATGCGCACCTCGATGGAAAGTATTTGAATTCGTATTGGGCCGATGGACTCATCGTATCAACCCCAACGGGATCCACCGGCTATAATTTAAGTTGTGGCGGACCGATCATTACACCTGGCTGTCAGGTCCACATCATCACGCCCATTGCGGCACACAATTTGAACGTCCGGCCCGTCGTTGTTCCCGACCATATGCCTATAGAATTATCCTTAGAAAGCCGAGAACGTTCTTGTCTAGTCAGCCTAGATGGGATTACCAAGAGCATCAAGCAAGGTGAAAAAATAAGGATTTCCAAAGCAGAATTCTTAATTAATGTCATTAAATTTGAACATACCAATTTCCTGGATACCATTCGGAACAAAATGTATTGGGGAATTGATAATAGAAATTAAACCTATGAAAAAAAGTATCTTAGTCTCAGGACTTTTGTTAGCCTCCACAGGGGTGTTTGCTCAAAAGCAAAGTAAAAAAGTAGTATTAAAAAACGAAATTGACTCGGTTTCATATCTGATGGGAGTTAACATTGGTAACAGCCTCGGCAAAGAGATGAGCGAAGCCAATTTTGACCTTATCGTAAAAGGTTTTCAAGATGCCATCGCCAAAGGCCGTTTGGTTTGTCAAGATTCCACCGACATGATTTTAAGTATGTATTTTCAGCGCAAAGCCATGGTTAAGCAGGCCGAAGAAGATCAAAAGAATGAAGTGTATAAAGTGGCTGGAGATAAGTTTA